>NC_015276.1:913269-1217692 GCF_000192865.1 Marinomonas mediterranea MMB-1 | reverse complement strand
GCTGTCCAGCTCTCCAGTATGGGAATGGCTATTTGAAATGAACTGCGTGTTGTTGACAGACATGAAGATCTCCGATTTCATTCAAAAAGGTAAACAGATTAATAATCAAACATGAGAACAATAAAAGTCGGGGCTCCGACCTCTATTGTTCTCAACGCCTCTATCAAGACGTTCACTTAGAGTCTGCATAGTAAGAGCGATTAAGCCGCTACTTTATTCATTGCGTCATTCATAAGCGCGCCAGCAGTCAGACGTAAATCCATATCAAGCTCAGAGTCGCCCGTACTCTTGCCATCAATGCTGTCCTTCAGCATGTTTGCCGCACTTTGAAAACGCTGCATTTCAGCAGGCTCAAAGTCTTTACCACTTTCGATACGACTAGCCCAACCACCGCGTGGCTGTTTACCGAACACTTCAGGGTTCATATCCATCATCTTGCCGATGGTTCTCGCCGTATCTTTGTCTTCATCCGCAAACTCAAATCGACCAGCAACCATAGAGTTCACAACTTGGTCCATTGGTTTGCTGCTGTTTCCACTAAAACGGTCAGCCTTACCCAAGAACTGGTCGACGCCTAGACCGTCAATGGAACTCTTCATCATATGCTTGCCTAAGTCGCCGCCCATGCCGAAGCCTTGCTGCTGCATAGGGCTCATTGCTTGAGCACCTCCGCCAGTCATGCCACTCATTGCAGGGGAGAACGATTGCGCAGCAGGTTGCGCAGCAGGTTGCGCAGCAGGTTGCGCAGCACTGGAAGCACCAGACGTATTACCACCAAGACCACCACCGGAAAACAGTTGCATTAGTGCGTCTTTAAGGCCAGATTTAAAATCAGACAGTTCATCCTTACTAAGGTAATTGTCTTCTTTTAACTCGTCTTGCCAGTTACGTACATTTCCCGTTGCATCATGCGGGCCGCGATAAGAATCGCCATTGTCGTCCATAAACTTCGCAATCAACTCTAGAAGCTTGTTATTCCCTTCAGAGCCTTTTGTACCCTCTCCGAATGTCGCACCTTCACCTTTTTTATCGAACAATGCTTTTACCAGTATCTCCGATAACAAGTCCACGATGGATTCCGTCATAGATTGCGACAGCTGATTTACTTTTTGAGCGCCAGAGGCGATGCTGCCTTGAAGCGTTCCGCCCTGAGACCCTGAAGCGTCAAGACCTCTCGAAGCGCCACCTAAATTGATATTAATATCGATCATAGTTTCTCCCTTGTTGTTCATATAAAAGAACAATCAATGAAAAAGAAAAGAGGTTAGCAATAGCGGCACTAACCTCTTAATAAAGCAGACTTCATAAAAATTAGTACTGAAGTGCCTTACCCGTGTTAGTCATTGCGTTGCTCGCTTTCGTCGCAGAATCTTGGTACGAGTTAGCGATGTTGTTTACCATGTCTGACATCATTTTAGATTGCTGCGCTTGAGCGTTCATGCGAGTTGTCATCGCTGTTGTTTGATCAAGCGCTTGCATTGACTCCATAGACGCTGCTAGAGACGCGCCACCTGGCATACCTGACGCACCAGTAATACCACCCGCAAGAACTGAACCTAAGCCACCTGTTAGAGCTCCTAACATAATAATCACCTCAATAATAAATGTTTGAATTCAGAGATCATTTAAATCTCGCTAAGGTGAGTGGTGGGAGGTACAAACTAGTTCCCCAAATTTATGACGCGACTTTCTATAAAACGCTATAACCCTTATAAATAGTGGTGTCCTGGCCATAAACAGCGATAAGAATTAAAACACTCCCTCAAACAATCTCCCTGAATAAAATACGCCTAATAGTGCAATAGTGGATACAACTGGTCTAATCCAGTAGTCTATTGAAAATACTAATAAAGCAACCTCTGCCTTATAAACTAGTTACATTTCAGGAAACGGCTGATACGACATGATGTTTAATGACAAATTATTTTCATTTGATAACTCTGATGCTAATGACATCATCCAACAAAATAATTTGTTAAAGCTATTATTCGAATACACAAAAGAGCCAGCCATGTTTGTTACTGACCCAGCAGAAGGCTTTCGCTTTGTGATGGTAAACGAAGCGGTGTGTAATCATTTTGGCTTAAGTCGGGAACAACTTTTACGCTGTACGCCAGTAGACTTCGACCCTCATTTCAACCTAGAAGACTTGGATGAATTAGCGATTTTAATGGATCACTACAAAAGTATGACGTTTGAAAGGGAGCATCTTTTACCGAATGGAAACATCGTTCCTGTCGAGATCAGCGCCAATACTTTCGAATACAATGGCCGCGCGCTTGTTGTTGGCTATTTTAGAAACATTGAAACGCGAAAAAAAGAAGAAAAAGAGCGACATAAAACAGAGGAAGTAAAACGAGAACTGTTGGAAAAGCAATATCAAAAAGTATTTGAAAACCTAGCCGACAGTGTCTGTATTCTCGAAATAGACCAGCAGGGTAACGCCACTATTTCAGCCGTGAACGGCGCAGCAGTAAAAGCCTCCAACCGAAGCCCTTACGCTTACCTTGGCAACAGCGTCGACCACCTTTTTCCTGAGTCAAAGACGGCTATATTTAACCAACACAAAGATATCTGTTTAGAGACAGGGGAAGCCTGCTTTTATCAAGTGTCATTTGAAGGTGAAGAAACGCTGTACCTTGATATATCAATGACTCCAATTAAAAATTCACTGGGTCAAATTGAACGAATCGTTCTGGTATCCCGCGACATCACTTTGCAAAAGCACAAAGAAAATTTGCTCAAGCTACGTGAACAAGAGTTTCGCGCCTTGGTAGAACACTCTCAAGATATTGTCATTCGATACAACACCCAATGTCAGAGGGTCTACGCGAACCCTGCTTTTTTAAGAGTGGTAGGCGTCAAAGATCAGACCGACGTGCTAGGCAAATCTCCGAATGAAGACAGATTGGCACGCGACGTTGGCTTGCAAATGTACGCGCATATTCAATCAGCAATAAAACATGAATGCTGCAAAATAGTGGACATATCCTGCCACAATGGAGAGGAGGAAGTCTGCTACGAGATTCACATTCTGCCTGAGTTCGATTCCGAGAATAACTTAACGTCGATTTTAACCATAGGGCGTGATTATACTCAGAGAAAACGCATTGAAAACGCCTTACTGCAAAGCGAAGAAAAATTTAGAACATTAGTAGAGAATTCGCCAGACACCATCAGCAGGCACGACTTAAAAGGGCGTCGCATTTATTTAAACCCGCAAAGTGAAATACTAGCAGGTAAGCTATACAAGAAAATCCTCAACTCTACACCTGCCCAGTATCCCGGCGGACGAGAAGGAATCAACTACCAAAACAAAATAATGGATGTGATAAGAACAGGGAGAAAAACCGACTTTCAAATCGGTTGGAAGTCATCGAAAGGGAAAAAGTTTTCGTTAATCAGCCTTGTTCCAGAATACGACGAATCCAATGAGATTGTCAGTGTACTTGCGATAGGTCGCGACATTACCTTACTCAGCAATATAAAAAGTGAACTAGAAGCCTCTCGCCGCCAACTAAGAGAGTTGTCGACCTACAGAGAACTGACACGAGAACATGAGCGAAAATACATAGCAAGAGAGGTCCACGATGAACTTGGACAACAACTCACCGCGTTGAAAATTGAAACTCAAATATTAGAAATGAGGTATGGAAACCTAGATCCCAACTTTAAAATACAACTAGACAGAATCAAGAGTCAGTTGCAAAACACTATCTCCTTTACTCGGGATCTTGTCTATCGACTGCGCCCAGGCGTATTAGACATGGGGATTATCCCAGCCATAGAATGGCTAGTTGACGACTTTCAAAAACGAACATCCGATTGTCGCTGCAAGTTAATCGTTGACAGTGACAAAATTACATTAAGCGATGACATTGCGACTGCCCTCTTTCGAATAGTACAAGAGTCACTCACCAATATAATTAAACACGCTGATGCTAACTCAATAGAAATACATCTGAAAAAACAGGGGAAATATTTAACCTTATCCATTCACGATAACGGAAAAGGTTTTGATACCACAAAACAACGCAAGGACACATTTGGCCTTATGGGGATCAAGGAGAGAGCCATAATGATTAATGCAGAACTTCTGCTTAACAGCCAAAAAGGAAAAGGAACTCAAATTGAGCTCAACATTCCATTTTAAATACATAACAACAAGCAGAGACATCCATGAGTATAAAGTTACTGATTACCGACGACCATTCAATTGTCAGAGAAGGACTAAAGCAATTATTCTGCCTTTATGATGACATTGACGTTATTGACGAGGCAGACAGTGGCGATGCGTTACTAAAAAAGCTGAAATATCTTAAACCAGATGTGGTTACTCTGGACATGGTTATGCCAGGAAAGTGCGGCATTGAACTCATTGAAGAGATTTCAGAAAAGCACCCAGATACCCCATTACTGATCCTAAGTATGCATAACGAAGCGCAAGTAACACGAGGCTCATTGCGCGCAGGAGCACAAGGGTATCTAAGTAAAGATTGCGACGCATCAACCCTCATAGAGGCAGTTAGAAAACTAGCATCAGGTGGAAGATACATTCATTCTGATGTTGCTGAAAAGCTAGCGTTTGAACTGGAGCCTGAAAAAGCCCCTAAACATGAAAACCTATCCAAGCGAGAATTCCATGTATTTTGCCAATTGGCTAAAGGGTTCAGCATTACGGACATTGCACACGAACTGAGCATCAGCAAAAAGACAGTTAGCACGCACAAATTTCGTTTGATGCAGAAAATGGATTTCAGCAGTCATTCCGAAATAGTACGTTATGCCTTAAATTACGAACTCATTGAATAAGCAGGGAACCAAGATGAAAAAAGGGCCACTTAACGATTGGTATGCTGACGATTAACTCATTTTCAGCACTCAGCATTAATCTAAGACTGTTAAGGAGTCTCAATTTTGATGGCCCAGGATTCTTTTGCTCACACACCATCTGACGAAATAGACAGCTGGTCAACGCTTACTCGCGAAGGTGACGGCTACCTAACACAACATCAACGCAAAGCGTTCGAGCACGCGATCACGCTTGTAAAACAACGCCTTGATGACACACTTCAGCAAAAATCGGCGGTTAAAGAAGCAAAAACAGCCACCAGTCTGGTGAACTACATCGACACACTAGAAGACCGTTTTTTGAATGACGCGAACCACGTCAGTGACATGGAGCAGGAAGTGGCGTTAACAGCTGCAAGGCTTGTCGAAAAGGTCGCGCAAATTATCCTTGAGCATCACCCATCTGGTCTCTCTAAGTAAGCTTCTTTATTTTAGCAATCGCCATTTTCGCTTTTCCCAGAGTATGTTTATGAATATTCAAAACACTCCTAGCCCAAACACGCTGACGATCCCTCAAACCGCGCAGTCGACCATAAACACAACAAAAACGATGACGTCGCCCTCGCAGCCTGATACGTCTAACATGGAAGAGATTGCGACAAAATTCAGTGAAAGTGTCGAACGCAGCAGCAAATCGCTTGAAGAGCGTTCCGTTTCCGCCCGGCCAAAAATGCGGATCGAAAAACTCGAAAAAATATACCAGCTGCTGACAGGGCAAGGTGACCAGCAACAAAATGACGATGTGAAGCGACTCCTTTCAATGAGTCAAAATGCGCTTTCACTCAAACAACTACTGTCTATCGCAAATGGCGACCCTGCGAAAGCAGACATTCTTGCTCAACACGCACTGCTAAAAAACAAAACACGTAATGACCCAAACATCGAAAAAAATCTTACTGCCGCTCTCACCAAGCTGCATCAAGCACACGGACATGAAGTAAAAGCAGGGCTTAACACAGCCCCTGCTCTTGCTTTGTTTAGTCGAAACCCAACTCAACGAACTCGTCTGCGTAACCTTTACTATAAGAGCATTTCAGGTTCGGGGTCTTTGGCTACTATTTTTGATGCTCTTTTAAGTCAGTTTGAAGAAAACCAGTTCGAGCAGGGTCTGCACACACTTCTGAGAGCAATGACGGATGACTTGTCCTCTAAATTTCCTTCCTTGCCTAGAAGCCAACTGAAGTCTGTCTTAGGAGATTTGAGATCAGGACAACAGCTCATTACGACACACAATTCTTGCAAGAACCTGCTGCAGAAATTTCAGCGCAAAGAGGTCTCCAATAGCGGGATGACAGCCCCTCGGTTGACTCGCCGGTTGATCGACTTGACGCAAAACAACGTCTATCCCAGAGAAATCAAAAATATGAGTATCGACTGTGTTGGCGACAACCCAGTGAACGTTACCATCTTTTTGAACGCTATTTTTCCACTGATCAAAAAAATGCCCGCACCTTTATGGCCTGATGATCGATCACACCAAAATACATTAAATCTTATCCTGAGAAGCATGACTGAATACACTGAAAAGGAAAAGCAGCATTATCAGTCAACTCAAGAGCACAGTCTCAATGTCCCACAGTAATACATTAATAGACAATCCCTCTACTTCTGAATGCAACTAAATTCGATTTAGAACCACTCAAACATCAAGTGCACTAAGACGTATAAACAGTGTGGGTCTGGTTCAGCCTGTCAGCAACATGCCCTCCTATAGATGGAAAAGCTCGATGAATAAACTCTTTATTCTATTAAATACATTTGCCATCACCATGATGAAGCGATCCGAAATCGTCGGTGCGGTGTTCGTTCTCGCCATTGTATTTATGATGATTATCCCGATGCCAACCGGCTTGGTAGACTTTCTGATCGCACTCAACATCAGTCTGTCCTCCCTCTTAATCGCGTTGGCTATGTATTTACCGAGCCCTTTAGCGTTTTCATCGTTCCCCGCGGTACTGCTACTGACCACTATGTTTCGCTTGGCGCTTTCTATATCAACAACACGTTTGATTCTGCTCGAACAAGATGCTGGGGATATTGTCGAAGCGTTTGGTAATTTCGTTGTGGGTGGCAACCTTGCTGTTGGTCTCGTCATCTTTTTAATCCTGACCGTTGTAAATTTTCTGGTTATCACAAAAGGATCTGAACGCGTCGCGGAAGTAGCCGCGCGATTTACCTTAGACGCCATGCCCGGCAAGCAAATGTCGATCGACAGCGATCTACGTGCTGGTTTACTCGCCCCTCAAGAAGCACGCTTTAAACGCGAACAATTAGGCAAGGAAAGCCAACTGTTTGGCGCAATGGACGGGGCGATGAAATTTGTAAAAGGCGATGCGATTGCCGGACTTATTATTGTCTTTATTAACCTGATCGGTGGCTTTTCAATTGGGACGCTTCAGCATGACATGAGCGCGTCTGAGTCAATGCACCTTTACTCCGTCCTTACTATCGGCGACGGCCTCATTGCACAAATTCCAGCCCTACTTATTTCATTAACGGCGGGCATGATCATTACCCGTGTTGCGCCAGACAACCAAGAGATCGACGCCAATATTGGGCGTGAAATGGCACAGCAAATTAGCAGCCAACCCAAGGCTTGGATCATTGCGGCTTGTGGGCTGCTCGGCTTCGCTATTCTCCCTGGAATGCCAACCGTTAGCTTTCTTTCTCTGGCCATCGTATTTTTGCTCTGTGGTGGTTTTCAGCTTTATAAAGCAATGAAGATTAGGCAGTTCCAACAACAAGAATCAGACCAAACCGCGACGCCTGCGGAAAATGGCGATGAAGATCTAAGAAGGTTTAACCCATCACGCCCCTATCTTCTACTTTTTAATCCGATACGTAGCACGCCTAATGATCCCTTTACGGTACAACTGATCAGAGAAGCACGCCGCTGCCGAAATCGAATCGTAGACACTTTCGGCATTACCTTACCATCGTTTGATATTGATTATGACGCAACACTGGGTGAAGATGAGTTCTGCTTCTGCGTGTACGAAGTGCCTTATATTCGTGCTACCTATACGCCCGACTTAATTGCACTGAATGCGTCAGAGCTTACCGAAGAAGAGCTGGGGAAAGAGGACTTTAAAGACAGGCGTACAGGCAGCCCCGAACGTGAAGAAGAACGATGGCTTTGGATTCCGTCAACTAGCCCACTGACGCAAAATGAATCCTATACTTTTACACTGCCCATTCGACTTATTCTAGAACGCTTGGAACGTGCTTTTTTCGCGACAGGGCCGCAATTTATTGGCCTGCAAGAAGCAAAAACCTTTGTCAGTTGGATCGAGATGGAACAGCCAGAGCTAGCACAAGAATTACAGCGCATCGTCCCAACATCGCGATTTGCTTCTGTTCTAAAGCGTCTAGCAGCGGAAAGCGTGCCATTAAGAGCGATACGCCCCATTGCAGAAGCGTTAATCGAGCACGGGCAGTATGAGCGCGATACCGGCGCATTAACCGACTTTGTCAGAATCAGCTTAAAAGCTCAAATATGCCATCAATACACATCAGATCAAGGGATGCATGTTTGGCTTCTAACCCCTGAGGCAGAAGAAACACTTAGAGACTCATTGAGGCAAACTCAAACAGAGTCCTTCTTTGCCCTGTCTCGCGAAGCAAACCAAAGTTTAGTCGAGCAACTTAGAGACGCTTTTCCAATTTTAGCCACTCCTATTCCTGTTTTACTCGTTGCTCAAGATTTACGTCGAATACTACGAAATTTATTACAGGATGAGTTTAACCACATTCCAGTGTTATCCTTTACTGAGTTGCAATCCACTTCTCATGTGAATGTTTTAGGACATATATCGTTAGATGGCTAAACAAATCAATGACAACCGCTTCATAAAGGCACCTCTCAAAGACTCTGAAAACATGGGTCGAAAACTTCACAATCACGTGTTCATCATCGTTCTGATATTATCACTCATGCTATGTACAGCATGTGTGTATATAGAGCGTCGCAACCAGATCAACGATGCTCAGAATACCCTAAACATATCAATACAACGGCTTGGCGATCACATTCAACGGCTTAAGCATGATGAAAACTTACGCCCAATTATTCCTAACGACATAAAAAGCACCATACTTACTATGGACCAAATTCGGTCTGAACAAGGTAGCCGATTGTATATCGTTGATGAAAGCGCAACCTTACTATTAAAAGACAGTCTATTAGGGCCATTTGGAAGCGATAATGGACAACAGTTTAATCTTATCCCCGCTTTAAAGAAGGCAATTGAAAGTGCTATCGTGAATGGTGCAACCGCCACGTATCAAGGTGAAGACGGAAAACATTTGATTTCTTCATTTCCTCTTTCTCCAAGAGCCACAGTCATTGGAGATACGTTACTGCCACCTTGGTATACCGCATTTTCCGCCACGTTTGTTGCGAGCTTGCTTATTGGTGGAGCAAGCGCCTTAATCACAAGAAGCGTGACGCGAAACGCCAGTCGTGCATGGCGACGGCAAAGTCTCGCTCAGTCCATTATCGATCCGCTGACATCACTTCCTAATCGACGAGGGTTCGAGCTACTTGCGAAGCAAATTTTGGCTTGCCCCGATCAGCGCAGTAGTGGCGTTTACTTAGTTTTGGCAAACATAAACCAGTTACACGACGCCAATATAAAATACGGTTTAGAAGCGGGCGATACGTTAATTCGTCAAGTTTCCGCAAGCCTAAGGCATCACTTGCCCTCAGAGGATATTCTCTGTCGTTGGAATGGCGACGAATTCCTAGCTCTCATACGCTCAACACAAATCGACGCCATTAACGAATTTTGCAGACGCATTTCAACCGCCGTCGATAACCAAGATTTTATTTTGTCAGGTGAAAAAGTACCGGTCTCTATCCGAGTGGCTGACTATCAGCTCACTCAAGACGAGACACTTCCTCACGCGATAGTAAAACTCGAACAAATATTAAAAAAAGCACCGTAAACCTTGATCTCATTCATTTACTAAAAAAGCCGCATTCATGTCAGAATATTTGGAACCTTTCTCAAGGCGTAGTCACTCAATTGACACGTATATCGCACGAAAAAGGTTTAAACGGTCATGTATGAATTACGAGTTCTTTCAGGTTTGCACCGAGGTGCGGCGCTACCTTTAATCGGCCAACAATGGATTATCGGTAATGAAGATCACGCCGACTTAACCCTTAAAGACGATGGTATACAAAATCAACACTGTCAGCTTTCATTTATTGAAGACAGTTGGAGTTTAGAACCGATACAAGGGCATGTCTCAGACTCTGAAGGGCATGTCATTGAACGTGCTGAGGGGTTTTCACTTAATACTAACTTTCTACTGTATGGTGTCTGGATAACGGTTGTCGATGCCAATACACCTTGGCCTGTCGACCCTGAAATTGAAAAAGCCAACTTACTTAGCTCCAAACCAAGAAACCACTCAGGAATTGGCATCGTCTTTGGGTTTATTAGTACCGCAGCCATCGTAGCGACAGGCGCTTGGGCGGCACTAACGCCAGAACCCGTTAATAGAGCGGCTATGAACTCCGTCTCTTCCTCTACATCACTAGAAACATACGACACCCCGACTTCCACAACCCAAGTATCGGCCGATAGCCCTCAAACTCTGATTGCAGATGAACCAGATCAAACTAAGCTATTAACCGTTGCCGAACTACAATATCAGCTACAACGAATGCTTGAAGAACGCGAACTGGACTCGCAACTCGGTATCCAGCAATCTGCGAATCAAGTCACGCTCGTCGGAGAATTAGATCGCGCTCAGAATCAACGACTAGAAAGAATGCTGAATCGATTCCATCAGGACTACGACACTCCTCACTCTATTGAACGTAACATTGACATTCGTAAGCCATCATTACCTTTCCATATTAAACAGATCACCTCTGGGCCTCTCGGTAGCATCATTACAAAAGACGGCAAAAGACTGTTTATCGGTGATGAATTGAACGGCATCCGATTGGTCGCTATTCATACCGACAAAGTGGTATTCAAGGGCAACAAAACATTCGAAATTGCGTGGTAACGACAATGTTAAACAGCCACAACATGACACAGCAATCGAACGATGACACACGTCACAGCGACATTAAACAACGTTTAAAAAATTGGTCCTCAGAACGATTGCAGACAGTACAAGACGAGCCAATTGTGAAAGTGATAGGACGTGTCACAAAAATCAACGGCATATTAGTAGAAAGTCGTATTGCGGACGCTCGGATCGGAGATTTATGTACGATCCAAGGGCGTGGCAATCATCGTGTCCTTGCGGAAATCATCGGATTTAGCTCAGACATTGTTTTACTATCGGCATTAGGTGCATTAGAAGGTATATCCGTTGGCGCATCGATCATGCCTCATTATCAAGCCCATTGTATTGATAGTGACGAGTCATTACTCGGGTCCGTTTTAGATGGCTTTGGCCGCTTGCTTCAAGGAAAGCGCGACGCCTTCACCCTAGAAGAAAGCGAGCACACCAGCAAAGTGATTCGGGATGCTATTGCCCCCACCCAACGCCCCAGAATCAGCGCTCCTATGCCCACAGGGGTAAGGGCGATAGATGGCCTATTAACCATAGGTGAAGGGCAAAGAATCGGCGTATTCGCTGGAGCGGGTTGCGGTAAAACCACGCTACTTGCTGAGCTTGCCCGCAATATGCCATGCGACGTGATTGTCTTTGGATTGATCGGTGAACGAGGTCGTGAACTGCGAGAGTTTTTGGACCACGAATTGGATGAAGAACTGCGCAGTCGCTCAGTACTCGTTTGCTCTACCTCTGACCGAACCAGTATGGAGCGAGCAAGAGCTGCCTCCACTGCAACCGCAATTGCAGAAGGGTTTCGTGCACAGGGTAAACGTGTTCTGTTACTCATTGACTCCCTTACCCGATTTGCCAGAGCGCAACGCGAAATAGGACTCGCAGCGGGCGAGCCGCCAGGACGAGGTGGCTTCCCCCCTTCTGTTTATACTATGTTGCCACGCTTAGTCGAACGCGCCGGTAATATGGAAGGTGCAGGGTCAATCACCGCGCTTTATACCGTCTTGATTGAAGGCGATGTGATTGCTGGCGACCCTGTTGCCGATGAAGTCCGATCTCTGCTCGATGGCCATATTATATTGTCACGTAAACTGGCAGAGAAAAATCATTACCCTGCCATTGATGTGCTGGGCAGCATCAGCCGAACCATGCCAAATGTCACCGACCCGAACCATATCCAGTCCGCTGCCGTGCTCAGAAATCTCATGTCCGCTTATAAAGAAGTGGAAATGTTGATCCGACTAGGCGAATACGAACAAGGGAATGATCCGCTAACTGACACAGCGGTTGCGTTAAACGGAACCATTTTAGAGTTCCTCCAGCAATCGATGCGCTCACCTAGCTCGATTCAAGATACGCTTCACGCTCTCTCGAGTATCTCTCAACATGCAGCGACCTAGATATGTTATCGAGGAAGAGGCGCCAGTTGATCCTGAAATCGAGATACTAGACGCGACAATAAAGCTACTCACCCCGATTCGAGCGCATCGGCTATCTAAGCGTGAAAAGCAGTGGCGAGTGCAAAAAAGAGCGCTAGCGGAAGCCAAAAAGAGACTCGAAGAACAAGAAAAAAAGTTACTTGATGACAGAGAGTTGCATCTCGCGCAACGAGAGCACCTCAAGACTAAAAACAAGCAGCAAAGAATCTCACGCTTCACTCTGTCCCAATGGCAACAAGAAGACCAAGATATTGTGAACGAATTAAGAGAGATCAAAAAGCAAATACAAGATCTGTATGACCAGGTTGAAAAAACACAAAAGCAACTGGATACCGCAAAGGTCGACTTGAACCAAAGCCATTTAGAAAACGAGCGTTTAAAAGCATTCAAAGAAGCGCAAGAGGATTTCTTATGAACCAAGTACCTCAACAAGCAAACAACCGTCACTCCGAACTCGAAAAAATACACGTCGGCAAAACGTCTTTTAGTGAAAGTGCACACCGCTCAGGGGGCACCAGCGCAATCCCAGAGGGCATAGCTGGCGACAATATTGCCTTCATTTCTCTGTTGGAAACGCCCTTGCATACGGAGCCACAAATAAAAAACGGCGACAATCATTGCCATTCGAGCTCTTCGCCTTTTTTGGCCTTTTATCAGCAATCGAATACACAACCGCTAGAAACAATTGGCTCTGCATGGACGAGTCAAATTCCAAGCGCACCTGATGGAGATGAATTTGAGTGCGTCATACTGATGCCGCATTTAGGTGAAGTTCATTTAGATGCAAAATTGAAACAAGAGGCTTGGCACATGAACTTATCTTTTGTCCGCACGGAAGCGCTATTACTGGCGCGTCAGCAAAGCCAATTTCTTTCGCAACGCCTACAACAGAAGATGGAAAAAGCCGTTGTACTCGGCTTATCACTAAAAGAAGGTCACTCTTAACATGACTGCATTTTTAAATTCGCTCACCTCAATAACAAAAGATGAGCAGCTTCGACGCTCACAAATTGGCTTAGGCTTACAGCTTTCAAGCCCTCTTATAAATACGCCAAATGCCATGTGCCAATTTCAATTAAGCTTAGCATCACCTGACATGTCTAAACCGACGTTGAAAACACTTGTTTGTTTACAAACAAAGCTTGGAAAACTCTATATCCCAGCAAACCAAGCAGAGCCGTTTTTAAATGCCTTATCATCAACGCCCTTCACATTGATTTCTGAACCAGAAACAGAACAAAGGAAAGAGCGAGGTCAGGAGAAAAAGAGAGAAAGCATCGAACATCAATGGTTTACCGAACTCTATGTCCAAAACTTAGACCCGCTATTTTTATCGATATTTGGCGATATTCATCAATCTCGCCCTCAACAAGACGATATGGCACTTTTGAGCGCCTACGAACTAAACTGGAAGGTTGGAGAGTTAACGGGCTTAACAAGGCTTTTCCTTAACGATCATGTTTTGAATCATCTGCTTACTTCAGGCAACTGGCATTATGACAAGAGTCATCATTTAGGCTCATTAGCCCTTTCCATTCCAGTAACGCTTGGCTCAACCTCACTGACACATTCAGAACTTTCTGAGCTTCATAAAGGAGATATTCTCGTGCTAGAGGATCAAACCTTCGACGTATCAGGCAGCGGGGTCCTCTCCTTTCCAACCCATACTTTTGCGGTTTCAGCCATCGACAATGGAACCAACCAAAGCTTTCAGGTCACTCATATCAACAAAGGGTCGTAAGAAAAAGGATCGACCTCACAAAATGAGGAGGTCGTTAAAAATAGCGTATAACGCTTTTGTTCGACTTCCTCCCATGACCGAACATTGGGATAACGTATGATGTACGACGAAAGCTTAGATAGCCCTCTCTTAGATGCCCCCCTTGAAGACAGTATGACAGCAAGCGCAGACAACATTCAGCACAACGTTTCTGACGCCTCTGATCATCAAAGTGAATCCGAGCCGGCACCAAGCACCATTCTGAAAAAGTACCCGGATGCGCCACTGGAACTAACCCTTAACGCAGGTCGTATTTCCGCCTCTTTTGATGAGCTTAGCCAACTGAATATTGGCAGCGTATTAGTAGCGACAGGTGAGAAAGCGGGATACGCGACGATGTACCATCAACAGCAAGCCATTGCGCGGGGAGAACTGGTTAACGTCGAAGGTCGTTTAGGCATTCAGATCACACATGTCTTTCTCGACAGCCAGTCCCAATCTGCGCTCTCTGCCTCCCACGCCTCTGATCATCAAATTCAACCATAAGTAAGAGATCACAACATGAACTTAGGAAATGTCGATCCGATGTTGTTCGCACTCTTTTTAGGTGCGCTCTCTCTGTTACCAATCATGTTAATCGTGTGCAGTGCCTTTCTGAAAATTTCTATGGTTTTGATGATTACCCGAAATGCAATGGGCGTGCAGCAAGTACCACCTAACATGGCGATTTATGGCATCGCCTTAGCGGCGACCATGTTTGTTATGGCACCGGTTTTTAGCGATATCGGTAATAAAGTCAAAGAAACACCGCCTGACTTTTCGTCTCTGGAAGGCATGCAAACCAGCGCAAATAAGATCGTAGGTCCGTTACAGGCCTTTATGAGCCGCAACAGCAATCCCGATGTAACAACACATATGATGGACAATACAGCGCGTCTTTGGCCCAAAGAAATGGCCAGCAAAGTCACAAAGGACGATCTGATGATAGTCATTCCATCTTTTATGTTATCTGAGCTTAAAGCCGGACTTCAGATTGGTTTTTTAATATACATTCCGTTCATTGTCATCGACCTTATCGTGTCCAATTTGCTTTTGGCATTGGGCATGCAAATGGTCTCGCCAATGACGATTTCCTTGCCTTTAAAAATCCTTCTGTTCGTTCTCGTCGATGGCTGGGGTCGATTGCTTGACGGCCTTTTTTATACGTATATCTAGAGAAGGAAATGCAATGGATACTTTAACGCTGTTTAAACAGGGGATGGTTTTAGTGGTCATGCTATCGGCGCCACCGTTAGTGGTCGCCGTTATTGTCGGGGTTGTCGTATCGCTTTTACAAGCCTTACTTCAAGTTCAAGACCAAACCCTTCCCTTTACAATAAAGCTGGTCGCCGTTGTGGTCACGCTGGCCATTACCGGACGCTGGCTTGGTGTGGAAATCATCCAGTTCACAACACAAATGTTCAATCTCATCGCGACAGTGGGCCGTTAAATGGTCTTCGAAGCGATAGATGTCCTCCCGGATTGGGTTCTCTCTATTTCCCTTGGTATGGCACGTTTATACCCTTGCCTGCTGCTCATTCCGCTGTTTTCTTTTAAAGAACTCAAAGGCATGCTGAGGTATGCACTGGTCGTCGTATTAGCGCTGATGGTCGCTCCTGGCATCAAAGAGGCCCTACCTCATGATCATTCATGGTTTACTCTGCTGACCTTATATCTAAAAGAAACGGCATTGGGTATGCTGTTGGGGATTATTCTCGCGATCCCATTTTGGTTGTTTGAGTCCGTTGGTGGCTTGTTCGATAACCAACGTGGCGCGCTGATGGGTGGGCAACTTAACCCTTCGCTTGGACAAGATTTTACGCCCCTTGGTTTTCTTTTCAAACAAACACTCATTGTATTGATGATCACAACAGGCAGCTTCGAGGCCATGCTTCAAGTCATCTGGGACAGCTACGTCATTTGGCCACCTACTGTTTGGTACCCAACTCCAACACCTGAAGGGTTTGAAATTTATTTGTCTCTATTGCGCGATGCCTTTACGGATCTCATTTTATACGCGGCACCCTTGGTCGCTTTGCTGCTTTTCGTTGAGTTTGGCGTGTCGGTGCTTAGTCTTTACAGTCCTCAGCTACAGGCGTTTGTACTGGCAATGCCAATAAAGTGCCTCGCAGGCTTAGGCTTTCTCATTTTCTATATCCCAACCTTGTTTTACCTGAGCGAAGAGAGAAACCAGTCTCTATTAGACTTAAAACACCTTTTAGCCTTACTTTTTGATACGCCATAAGAAGGGGCTACTATGAGTGAAAAAACGGAAAAAGCGACCCCCAAAAAAATAAAAGATTCACGTAAAAAAGGTCAAGTGGGGCAGAGCCAAGACATCCATAAGCTAATGATTTTAGGCGTTCTGTTAGAAGTCGTTTTAGGCATGGTGGATTCCGGTGTTCGAAATCTAGAAAAGCTCACTTCAATACCGCTCTCGATGATCAATCAACCGTTTCAATATGCACTTCAAGCAACCGTCGTGAATTGCCTAACCATTGCCGCGTCGATGGTCATGATGGCATTAGGAATCGCAGTATTGTTTCGGTTATTAGGAGGCTGGCTCCAGTTTGGCTTCTTAATAGCACCAGAAGCGCTCAAAATAGATTTCAACCGCTTAAATCCATTTAGCCAGTTAAAAAATATGTTTTCTGGCAAGAAGCTCTTCGAACTATTCAATAGCTTCATCAAAGCAATCACGATTGGCGTTGTGATGTATTTTATTTTGACGCCTATCTTGCCGTCATTGGGTAAATTGGCATTAACAGATTTAGATACAACATGGCGCGGAATAGCAGAACTGTTTCTAAAAGTAGAGCGTGCGTGCGTGGGAGTGCTCATTGTGATTGCTTCTATTGATTTTGGCATGCAGAAGTATTTCCATTTTAAAAGCCTAAAAATGAGTAAGGATGATGTTAAGCAGGAATATAAAAACCAAGAAGGTGACCCTCATTTAAAAGGACAACGAAAATCGGAAGCCGTGCGTTTAGCTACCGAAGAACCTTCTCCAGCTCCCTCCGCTAAGCCTGAACTTGGCGAGGCCGATACTTTAGTCGTTAATCCAACTCACTTTGCGGTGGCCTTATATTACCGCTCAGAGGAGACGCCGCTGCCTAAGATTCTAACAAAAGGACAAGATCAAGATGCACTAGATCTTATTGAACAAGCCAAAGAAAAAGGCATCCCTGTCATACGTTTTATATGGCTCGCTAGGACGCTTTATAAAGAACAGGAAGGTCACTATATCCCCAGAACAACGCTGCGTTATGTGGCAAAGATCTATCAGGTATTGGGAGAACTAGATCGGGATACGGTCAAAATGGAAGACGGTGTGTTAAGAATACCCGATTTAGAAAGCCAGTAGCCTAGAGAGGTTGTGAACAAGTCTTATGAGTACCTTCCCTAGTTCCTAACCTCCTTAATATCTACTCCATTATTCAAATATTTACCGCGGTAGCACCTTATATTGACGTGAAGAAAAAGAACGAAAACCGTTATTCATACTCGCGTATTTTCCTCCCTTCTCTCTGATGAATTTGATGTTTATAAGGCTTGTTCGTACCTTTCCTAGGGAAGGTACGAACAAGTCCACTGGCTTCAGCGTGTGGATAACGCTTCTTTATTCGAGGCAAGTGTCTGGAGACAAATGCCGCTGTCCAATATTGAGCATATTGGCAAGAAAGTTAACAAAGAATTAAAGAAAGCTTAGCCCACGCCCTTTGGGTCTTTCAGAGAAACAGCCTATCTTCGTTAAGAGTAATTGAAAGGTATTAACATTCCTACTCACTCTCGCCTTAATAGACTGTTTCTCTGATAAGACTGAAGCTCATAAGACTTATTCGTACCTTCCCTAAACCTCTTTAGGCTAAAAACTCTAAATTAGCAATGTCTACTATTAGGCATTTTTTGGAAATAGATTGTTTCTAATTACACTCTTATCTTTATAAGGGCTATCGTATATAAAAGCAAAACATGCATTATACTACATTTAAATAATCCCATGCCCTCCTACAGAAAAATATAAGATTACCCACCATGTAGGACTTTATTTACAAAGAAATAATTATAATTAAATATAGACCTAAATATATATTTATTAACCAAAATAGAACAATCAATTCCATAATGTAAAATTATCGTAAGACTTTCGTAAAGAAACTTGTAAAACAGACATTTAACTCATTCAAACCGATAAAATCCAGTTCCAAAGTTTTTCCCTATCGATTAATAAGTTTTTACTATTTAAATATCGAGTTAATATAAGTTTTTCTAAATCTAGCGGAAGCATTTAGAAAACAAGCTTCTAAATTAGAAAATTATGATATTGGACAGAGCATGGATACTTTGAATAGTTTCGAAAAAAATAATCAAAATAATAAAATAGACATAGCACACCTTCACTCTAATCAGAATGAAAAATTGAGACGCTTTATTAGTAAAAAAATATGGCATAAAGAAGATGCAGAAGAGGTTCTCCAATTCACTTATTTAGAAGCTATCCGCTGCCAACATAAGTTCATCGGCGACTCAAAACCGGAAACATGGTTGTTTGGCATTGCGGCCAATCTGACTAAAAATTATTTCAAACGTTATTACAATGCACCTGAACTCGAAGAAATGACAGAATCTCTCATAATGGACTTAGAGTCTGAGATCGAAGCAGACCCTGCCATGCTCGTTGAACATGAAAACCTCCTTACAAAAACGGTTGATGCAATGAGTCAACTACCTAGCGATACGCAATCAATCCTCGATATGGTGATAGAAAAAGACTTCAGCTATCAAGAAGCAGCCGATTCGATAGGCGTGCCAATTGGCACAATACGCTCCCGCCTTTCAAGAGCACGACAGCTGTTAAAACAATGTATTGCCTGAAAATATACTATTTATTTCAATGATTTAAGTACATAAAGCACAACATCAAATGGAACTAAGACAAGAGAGAAGTCACTTAATGAATCAGAAGACCTATTCGCTGCTTCCTTAAGTTACCGCTCTCGTTTTCAGCAACATTACATTGAGATTGAAAAGATATGACACCTAACGAACAAAAAGCACACAGCCTAATAAAACACTTCGCTCAGTTTATTAATACACCACTAGAGCTAAAAGACGGTGTGTGTGCTCTATACGATACAAAAGATCAGCAAAGTGTCGTCATCGAAGTTCCAAATGAAAGTAACTGCATCATACTGCATTGCACTTTACTACAACTGAACACCAAGGTTTCCACTGACGTATTGAAAGCACTTCTCTTACTCAACTTTGAAATAAATGCCATGCAAGGCTGCTGGCTTGCAATTGATGAAAGCGACCAAATATGCCTTTGCAATATGATGGATATAGAGAAAACAGATCAAGAACATTTTAAAAATACGCTGACCGCATTTATAGAACAGGTGAATGACGTAAGAAGCTTTATATTAGAAATATTATCTATGAATACAGTAAACCAAAGCCTACCTATTTAATTAAAAAATAATAAAGAAAACGCTAAATTAATTTTGGATAATTTAGACAACTCTAATAAATATAAAACACTACATTTTTGGAACTGTTTTTTAATTATAACCACATAATCTAACGTCATTATTTTTCGAGGTGAACGTATGTCATCAATAGAAGGTTTAAGAAATAGGCTAGATTCTCAATTTGAGCGAACTCAAGATGCCATTGATAAAATTGCGACCAATGTTGAAGGTATTTCACTGGATGATATTGCCGCATTTAACTCTGCAAGGAGGCAAAATGCTTCTGCCAGTTGGGCTTTAAACCAAGAGTTAACGGTAAAGCACAATCTGGCAAAATCCATAATAAATGAAATCAGATAAACATAAAGAAGCAGATAATTTATGACTGATTTATCGGAAATCTTATCCAACTGGTTAATATCAGGAGAAGAGGAACTGGATATTACGATTGACCAGTTCCAATGTCTCTTGAAGAAAGCGTCACTCGACGTTTATTGCCACTTGGTTCTGCCCATAAATGAGGCAGAGTTTTCTCCGATACAAACATTAGACATTGCGTCCGTCATGTTTGACGAGGGTTTTATCTCCCCAGCCATGACTCCATTCGGCAACTACGCACTGACATGCGCGATCGAACTTACTTCAGACATAAAGGTAAATACCACTCAGCTGCACAATGCCATAGAAAAAATAACGAATTTTGCAGATGCGTGGGTTTGTCTTCCTCGTCGTAAAGCGCTGCTTACCTCTTCTGACAACAAAGAACTCGCCATCCGACAGGCGTTGACCACTAACTTTCACTATGCGCGGCCTGAACGCCACGTTTAGCTAATAAATCAAAGCAGGCCACCTATGACGTACCGTCAAGCTCTTCGTTTGCTCGAAACAGATAGTCGTTCTATTCAGCGTTTAACTGGGCTTCTAAGACTACTTTTCAAAGCCTGCTTACTGTCTTTAATGTTTTGCTCCTATTCGTTTGCAGCGTTTCCACCTGAGTGGAAAAAAACGGCATTTGCATTTGAAGCAAACCAAACTTCACTGCGCAAAACACTGGCTTCTTTTTGCAATACATTTGGTGTCAGCTTGTCCATCAGCAACAAACTGTCTGGCACCGTCGATGGAAAACTCAAATCTAATTCAGCCCAAGATTTTCTAAACCGCCTTGCGATTGAACATAAGTTTCTCTGGTTCGTATACAACGGCACTTTGTATGTCAGCCCACTAAAAGAACAAACCTCAGAGCTGCTCGATGTCTCAGAGGACGCAGTACCCGATTTAAAAAATGCGCTGACTCAGATCGGCTTACTTGACGATAGATTTGGGTGGGGGGAACTTCCCGATGAAGGTACCGTTATTGTTTCGGGCCCTAAACGCTATGTTAAGTTTGTAAGATCTCTTTCGCGTAAGAAGAAAAAGGGAGACGAAAAAAAGGAAGTCATGGTCTTCCCTTTAAAATACGCACTCGCTGATGATCGATCCATAAATTATCGCAACAAGTCCATTAACATTCCCGGCGTCGCTTCAATGTTAAGTAATCTACTCGGTGGCGGCAAAAAAGCACCACTGGCGATCGATACGATGGACTTTAAGTCGCCTGCTCAAAGTATGGAGGCATTCAGCGCAATGCAAGAAAACTCGATCAGCCGTATCAATAACCGAATTGCAGATCGATATGCGACTCCCAGCGAAATCAATGCAAAACTCAGCGACAACAGTAAGGTTAACTCGACAATTAGCGCCGATACGCGAAACAACGCCATACTCATTAGAGACGATTACGAAAGAAAAGAAATGTACGAAGATCTAATCGCTCAACTCGACCAGCCTAGACATGTCATTGAAATTGACGCCATTATCTTAGACATCGACCGAGAAAAACTATCTGAGCTCGGGTTTAACTGGCAAGGGGGCTCTGGTAATACCGAAGCAAAAATTAACACTTCAGGCGCGGACCCATTTCTTAAGAGCGGCTCCTCTGCGACCGTCACCATTCAGGACTTTGATCATTTCTTTGCCCAAATTCGTGCTTTGGAAACAGACGGAGACGCATCACTCGTCGCGAACCCATCTATTCTGACAATCGAAAATCAGCCCGCAATAATCGATTTTAATAACACCGCATTCATTAAATCGACCGGTGAACGCGTCGCAAACGTGTCTGAAATTACCGCAGGGACAAGTTTACAAGTCCTACCAAGGCTAATTGACTCAGAAGCAGAACGCGTCATACAGCTTTTCTTAGACATTGAAGACGGCGATATTGAATCGAATTCCGGTGCCGATACCCCTTCAGTAAGCAAAGGCAGTATCAGTACTCAGGCAGTCATTAAAACGGAAAGGTCTCTTGTTATAGGCGGTTTTAAAGTTGAACAAAACACACAAAGAGAAAGCAAAGTTCCGCTATTGGGCGATCTACCTGGGATAGGAAAACTCTTTAGCTACACCAGCAAAGCACACTCGAAACGCGAAAGACTTTTTATCATAACCCCAAGACTGGTCGGCAATGAAAGTAACCCTCTACAATACGTTTCTAAAGGAGATCAAGAAATGCTGGCCGAAGCGTTAGAATCTCAAAAAGACAAACATGCTCGTGATTTTCTCAAGATTACTCGAGCACAAGTCGGCCGAGCCTTTGAAGAGCTGATCAATCTATACATTCCCAACGGTTTTTCACTGCAAACCTCTGCGCCATATGGTATCGAATATTACTGTAGCCCAAGTGAGCACTTCAAAATCAATACAAAGAAGCTCCAGTGGTATAACAGCGAAGATTACTCCATTTTAGTGGGAAAGATCCGCAACGAAAGCCCACATCCTAATCGATTTGACGAATCTTCCTGCTCCCATAAAGACACCATTGCCGTGTCTGTTCGCCCAGATACGATGCTCAAACCGTGGGAATCTGTCGAGGTATTACTCGCCGTCAGATTGCCAAATAAAAACAAGAAACAACGTAATTCCTTGATTTCCAGCAATCATGACATTCATCACTGAGGCTTTGTTATGCGTTATCTACTGATCTGTTTAACTCTCTTACTTCTTGCTGGCTGTAGTTCCCTATCTGGCAATCAATGCGGCATCAGCGACTGTAATCGCCCTATTTCAACACACGAAAACCTCGTCATTTGGTGGGGGACGGGGATGCGAAGTAATCTTGAAAAGGACACGACAGAATATGCTCTCGTTCCACGATAACCCCACCGTCGAAAAATGGGCACACGATCAACTGGCTGGCGATGTGTATGCGCTCACACTTGTCGGTGGTAGCCGTTTGCATTGCGATACGGCGGAAAGCACGACAATTCTAGAGTTGCATATAACAGACACCATCCACTCCGAAGCATTGATTCGAACAGTCTTGCGCAAGCGTTTTGATAACGCACAATCTTTTGCACGAGTGTCCGCACAACGGGCTAACAGCGGAAGCTGGAAGCTTGTGTGCGTTGAAGGCGAAGATGCTCACCCCGAGGTGGTTATCGGTCTGTACGATACATTGAAAAAGCTTGTTCTTGACTAATCTCCCATTCGTCCCAACTCGTGCCTGAATCACGCTATCTGGGCATGTCAACGGAACTTCCAGTTTTCAGACTCCACCCAAGATAGGCTTGAAGACCAAGTTCTCAGGTTTGCAAAGCACTCACGTAACCCAAAACAGAAAGAACAAAACGAAGGTCAATTCTCATAGGAGATTCAGAATGACAAGTATAAATTTACAAATACCACAATCGTTTAACATGGGGCAAATGGGCGGTGATAGCTTGTCTAGCCTGTCGGGACAGTCGAGCGCCGGAGCGACCAGCCCTGGAGCAGCCTCTTCTCTAGAAGGAAAAGACGAAGACTCAACCAAACTCATCCTAATCATTCTTGCTCTGATGGAAATGATGAAAGGAGAAGGAAAAGGTGAGGGAGAAGGTCAAGCGGGTGAAGGCAACGGTTCTCCCATTGCTGGTGCAAATGGAAGTGGTGCAAATGGCGGCGCTAACTCTCCTTTGGGCAACGCTGGTGGCGCTGGCACGCCAGCAAATGGTCTAAATGGCGGTAATACTAATGGCTTAGATGGTAGCAGTAATGCAAAAGGCCTCAATGGCGCTGAAGGATCCAACTCCCTAGAATCTGGAGAGGGCCTCGACTCTCTACTAAAAGAACTGTTGATGAAATTGCTAGAAGACATGATTGGTCAATCAAAAGACGGTAGCGGCCAAACGTCAGAAGGCATGGGCTCTCTTCAAGAACTGCTTAGTAAACTGATGGACAATAACAAAGACACATTCGGATCACCAAGCTCAGGCTCAGCAAGCCCAACAAGTGGCGCTACTGGCGGCGGTATGCCTTCAACAGGCGGCGCAGGCGGTGGTATGCCTTCAACAGGCGGCGCACCACTTTCTGGTGGAGCAATGCCATCCTCAGGCGCACCTGCAGCAGCACCTTCGACAGGTGAAGCAACTTCTGCAGCTGGAACGCCTTCAATTGGCGGTGATGCTTCGTCAATGGGTGGTGTAAGCGACAGTGCCGGTGCAAGCGGAGCGGCGACAACGATGTTCCCAACTGCCTCATCTAATGCTCAAGTCGTTAACGAGCCGATTGTTGTAAAAGCCGGTGAAACATTCGACGGCGCTGGTAAAACATTCACGGCGGGTAATGCATTAGGTGATGGCGGTCAATCTGAAGACCAAAAACCTCTTTTCATATTAGAAGATGGCGCGCAACTTAAGAATGTCGTGATTGGCGACAATGGCGCCGATGGCATTCACACACGTGGTGACGCTAAGTTAGAAAATGTTCACTGGACCGATGTTGGTGAAGATGCACTTACCATGAAAGGTGCGGGTAACGTAGAGATCAAGGACAGCAGTGCAAAAGGTGCAGCGGATAAGATCTTCCAATTGAACGCTCCAGGTAGCCTTACCATCGACAACTTTAAAGCCGATGATTTTGGCAAGCTAGTACGAACTAACGGTGGCCAACAAGGTGATTGGGATATCAACCTGAACAACGTTACAGCGACAAATGGAAAACACGCGTTAGTACAGAGCGACAGTACAACCGTTAATGTCAATGCCAATAATGTTGAGACCGAGAATGTGAAAGGCATGTACAAGCTGCCTGAATCCGCTTCTTTGTCAATTCAGTAATTTAAACCTCTCGCAACAACGTCCTAATTCCAGCGGTATGGCTCTGGGACGTTTTCGAGATGCAGAACACGCATTCTACGAAGGTAATCACGATGCAAATAACCTCACATATCAGTCAACTCATTCACTCACACAAAGCAGAAGGCGCCTCCTCTTCTCATGCGACTCAAAACAGTCAATTTAACGAGGATAACGTCCGAACCTTGGCTGATGCAGGCAAACATGCACCGAAACCCAATAACCTTCAACAGCGCAGCACTGCACCAAATGGCGAACCGCTTGCTAGACATTCTACTCAGGCGGATGAGCAAACTACGACGGATTCAAATAATAGAGCCCCCTCTCCCACAAAAAAGTCAAAGAAGTCTTTTTTATCAAAGCTTTCATGTGGCTTATTAATCAACATAGGGAAACAGAACAAGCAAAATAACACCCCCAATGCTCAGCCTCATCAGTCGACCTTAAACACTTCTACTAACTCGCCGATTCACCGCCCGCCAGTCAGTGCAGAAACTCAAACGACTTCATCAACAAAAAATCAAGATTCCTTTACCAATGAGCCACGCTTATCACGCCACGCACTACCAGATGCAAGACCAGCAAGTACGCTTCTTAGCATACCAGAACATGGCCGCGAGGATGGGGAAGAGGATACATTCCGCCAACTGAACCCTAAAGGAACAGATAGGATCAGAGAGCAACTGAATCAACCACTTAGCAGTCGATTCAAACTGGATAGCAATGCAGAAGGAACATCCGAAAAAACAAAGGGCGTAGCACAAGATAACACTGAGGCCAAAACACCGTCTAAGCAACGTGAGGGCAAGGCCCCATTGCATTCACCTACTCACGTTCAGGAAAGCGTCTCCACCTACCATACAGGTGAAAGTTCTGGAGTCGACAAAACGACGGCCTCTGGAGCAAAATCAAAAAGCACCCTAGCACAGTTAATGCGTTCGGATTCTACCTTTAAAAATGAAGCAGCTGCGAACAAATTACGCCACGTAGGTCTGGAATTAAACAATCAAACACTGTCCGTTGACGCAGAGACAGCGCCAGAGATCCGCTCAATTCTCAGTCAAACACTGGGACGCAAGAAGCAAAAATACGTCGCCTTAGAAACTCATCAAAATGGCCAGCAACAATTTGCGTTAGACAATAAAGGCAAGGTGTTTCAAGTTACTTCGAAAGCAGATATTGGCATTAGTGCGCTACACACATCACGCCCTGTAATCGATCCAAACTCGCCACCAGACTCCATACGCGACCACCTCGTTAATGCACGTGCAAACAACGTTGTCGATAAAAGCCACCTTGCCGAATTAACGGGCGTCTATACCGACAAAAATGACAATCATTGGCGAGTTCATGACGGCAATCTCTATAAAGCGAAATCCAATCTCACAGGGCAAACCGAGTGGAAAAAAGCAGACGAGAATATCAGCAGTCTCATTATGAGCTCTGATAACCAAGTATATGCGATCAAAGACGACCGAAAAATCATCAATGTGTCCACACAGCAGGCAAGTGCGAACATGCCTCAAGATATTATTAGCGCCGACGTAAATGCCAAAAACGAAGTCGCCTTCCTACTAAAAGCGGATCATAGAGAAAGCCAGCAAGGGTTTCTAAAAACCGACGACGGCAGTATCGTCAAGCAAGCTGACTCTCAGTACGAAGGAGAGCTTCGCATTCGACTTAAACCACAAGTCGACTCCTCTGCTGATATGACGCTCGATCTCCCTGCTCGATACGGCCCCTCTATGTCAGATAAAGCGGGTTCCAAAACAGACTTTACGTCCATTGGTTTTAGCGATGACCAGCTTTTTGCCATCGACTCAGAAAACAAAATCCTCATTGCCAAAACGCCACTCAGACAAGAGGCGGCAATTACCTTTGATGCGAACCCGCAATCGGCACTAGAGGACGCCTTTGGTACCGATATTAAATATAAGCGCTTTTCCCATTTCGAAGATGGCAACCTTGCCGTTACCATTAAAGACAAGAAGGGCCAAAACCATTTATGCGCACTCAACTCAGATGGAAAGACCTTCTCTCCCGGTTGGAACCTAAGCGACTCTCTCGTACTCGACAATACGCTCGGGCTTGAAAAAACCGTCGATGAGTCCAGTCTACAGATTCAAAACTTTAAAAAAGCAGGGCCACTCGCTCTTAACGATAAGGGAGAGCTGTTCGCAAAAGATAACCTCACGAACAAGTGGTCAAAAATTGATAAAAACGTATCGGAATTAACAAGAGGCGCAGACAATAACCCTTACGTGGTACAAAAGGGCGAAGTAAAACGCGTTCTGCTGCAAGAAGAGTCCAATAAAATTGCGCATGGTGACGATAATGTATTTGCCATGACACAACGTCGGAACAGTTACAGTCTTCAATCTGGGTTAAAGAAAGCGCCCTCCGAAGACATTCAATCGGCCGCGGTTTTGGGAAGCTACAAACACGTTACGCTGGACAAGCAAGGCGAACTGACTTTTAGAAACGTTCCTCACAGGGAAGCCAAATCACTCATTTCTGACGTTAAAGTTGAACGCGGAAATATCCCAGAAGCTGACGGAAAAGTTACATCAATCACGGTCGACAAAAGCAAAACGCTGTTTGCATTAACGGAAGGCGGCAGCTTATACAGTCTTCCAGAAGAAAAGTGGAGTAAGCTCGATGGCGGTACTTCTCCCGAATGGTCAAAAGAGTCGTTACCGGATTCTGAAACCGACTTATCAAGTGCTCAGCTTACCTTGAGCAAGAGCTTAAAACTGCAGATAAACGGTCCAAACGGAGACCAACTTATCAAGTCTGATTCACATTGGGATAAAGGCGATAATACAGCGGAAAACGCATCAGAAACGATACGAGACAAACTCTTTAATATCATCGAAAAAAGTGCAAAGAAATACAATGTCGGGAAAACAGGGGCTTCTGTAGCGACCTCTGCAGAAGTCGGTGGTTTTACTGGGCAACAAACAACTGCAATACAAACCAAATTTAAAGACCGGTTAAAAGCCCACATATTTAAGCCTGGATTAGACACGCCGCGCCCTATAAAAACCATGGCGAATTCTGTACAGCACAACTGGCAAGGCAGACAAGGCCTACAAACCACTTACCAGCAAGCAAGTGCATTGTTTAAAGAACTCGATGCGCTAAACGTGGATATAAAAACCGATCCAAATAAAACTTCTGTCACAGATAGCAAAACTCGCATTGATCAACTTAACTTGGGCGAAACGGGCAAGGGCTTTAAAAAAGACATTGAGTCATTTAGAGAAGAACTTGAAAACAGTGCATTAAGACAACTCATAGCATTGGGTAAAAGCCAAGGAATTTTGAAACAAGACAGCGTTGCAGAGGTAAACGAAAACTATAAGCCCTCAAAGCTGAAAGACTTTAAACAACAGTTTAATCCTAGCCGCTCTGGACACGATCTAACGGCAGAATTACAGACGGTCTGGAAACAATCCCCCGCCTCTGAAAATAGTAAAGTAAATGAGTTGCTTACGGCCTTTTCAGAAAAGAAACTGAACATGAGCCATCAGGCACTTGATGTGCCATTAGGAAGAAACAGAGACCAAGATGATAAGATGTCTTTGTCTAAGGCAAGGCTTGTCTTGGACACTCTCACATTGCAGAAAGTGAATGGACTCATCGACTCCGCAGAACTGATTGCAAAAGGCGACGCATCGCCAGAGCAAGTAACATCACTTAGCGAATCACTTGAGAAATTAAAAGGTGAAAAATACGCGAACAATCCGGTAAAAATGCAAACCGATAGCGGCGTCCAAAGCCACCGCCAAGCGGAAGCGAACTACGATGCATCAAAATACTTAATCAAAGCCATGAGCTCAGACGACAACGCTTTGAAAATTTTAACCAAAGCCGCCCTAAAGTCTGGTGACAATCAGGAGTTCAGCAGTGCTTTCAAAGACCTCATGTATACACTCAAACCCGAAGACAATATCGCGCTATCAAGAGGCTACAGCGGCGGTGTAAAAGCGGCCTTCTTTCCTGAACCGCTCGTCACGCCTATTTTCGATACGTTTATGTCAGCAAGCGCCAATGAGAAACGCAGCTATGATATGGAATTTGACGGTACAGAAGACGGCGTCGCCATTACCATTAAAGGGGCATTAGGGCCATCGATAAAAGCAAGCCTCGGTGTTGGACGAAACTACTTACCCGACCTTCACAAAAACGACAACCTTCCGATACCAATCAATGGTGACGATAAAAACTTTAGCCCCGACGCGCGTATTAACGCCTCGTTAACGGGTGGTTTTGACCTGTCTACACTCAATGAAGTCAAGTTTACCATCAAAGATGAGAACATTGATGCATTTGTAAATACCTTAACGAAGCGCAATGCCAAACCAGACGATTTAATCGAACTTGGAATTGATCACGTTACGACCCAAGGGTCAAAATGGACATTTAGCCTCGACGCCAGTCTAAACCTTGCTGCACGAGCACGCGTGAACTTTATCAATGAAAATCCAAATGCATCGAGCATGATTCGATTAGGTGGTGGCGTCACCGCAAACTCCAATATAATGACAAAGAGCAACGAAACCAAACACTACGCAGGAAGTGACACGCTTAAAGAACGCTCTACTTTAAAAGAAAGTACATTATCCAAACACTCGGCATCAGCGAGCATTGCGCTAACAGCCGGCACCTCAATCAATACGGGTCAGGGAGGCATACCAGTCTACAACAATTTATCAGCCTCGGTTGATGCCGTGATTGATAACAGTCTAAAAACCCGAGGAGAGATCAAAGCGAAACTGGTGCCTGCAACAAAAGACGCTGACGTCGAAAAGCAAACCAAAGCACTCGCTTCTGTATTCCCTAGTGCACAGCATAAACCTGTTTTAGAAGCCATTAAGAAAGAGAGCGACATTGGTAAGCAACTCAACTTATTAGAAGATCATTTTCTCTCGAATTCGGTCAAAGTAACGAATGATGATCAGCACAACGCCATTACGAAATTAAAAAAAGCCATTAATCAGCACGCAGCTCACGAAGCCAAAGTCCCCATGCTAGCGGGTAACAAGGTTATGCTCATACTTGGAAACAGCCACAACATAACCTCTGAAGAGCTCGGTCAAATTATTGGATCGCTTATTAAACCTTCTGTTCAACGTGATGCGGCGAAGCAAATACAAGAACTCGTCAAAAACGACCCTATCATCGAAGATATGATTACAAGTATGCAAACAAGGCCACTTTCGGGCTCTTACGTTACGCTTGAGTTAAAAGACGATATACGTGATAAAGCAGAAAAAGACTATATTAACGGCAAGTTAGATGTCGACGCGGCCAAGCAACTGTTGGAAAAGCCAGAAAATCGCAGGCTACAATCCATTTCAGTGATTGAGTCGGGCGAATATTCTGAAGGATTCAGCACCCCACTTCCCTTTGTCTCTGCCTCAAGTTCAGCGTCTATCTATATGGAAAAAATGTCTGCTGCGATCAAGTTTGAGTACGGCCGAGATCAAGATGTACCGCTTTCCTATAAACTCGCTGGAGACTTGGTCTCCGCTAAATCCGATATGAGTGAGATGATAGAAGAATTAGAAAAAGGCAGTGTTGCCATCAAAACAGGGAATGACTAGTCGCTTTATAGGTACGAGCTAAAATGTACTAGCTTAAACACTTATGAGAACGGAGAAATTTAATTAAGGATTGGCTGAACAGCGAGAACGATAATAGACGATTAAATAAACCGTCTATTATCATTTTTAGATTTACACTGATTATAGTCAGTCTAGGATGCTAAGCAGATAGCGCGACCATGCTCGTGCACTTCCACTAATTCTTTGTGAAGCGCTTTAATAGCAACCTCAAAATCCGACTCGTCTACCACAAACTGCATATCAACCTGACGCATTGATTGGTGCATTGCAATAACGTTAATCTCTTGCTCTGCGATCGCCTTCACTGCTTTAGCAAGCATGCCAGTCGTTTTCATATCGGACCCGATTGCAGAAACGATCGCTACTTTACGCTGACTAATTTCTGCATCAGAAAATTGCGACTGTAGAATCGCCATGATGCGTTTCAGATTTTTTAGGTTAACACCAAGATAATGCGTAATTGTATTTGCGTTAATGTCTTTTGCGATGATATGTGCATTCAGTTGACGCAACACTTTCATAATCGCCGTATCAAAAACATCGATGTCGCCAGTCATTTCCTGATCAAATACTTCAATCGCATACACACTGCGACAACCCGCAATGATTTCAACACAAGGCGAGTCACTGACATAGTCACCCGTAATAAGAGTACCGGTATGCTCTGGCTCGAAGGTATTCTTCACTCTCAAGGCGATCTTGTTTTGACGCAATCCTTTTGCTGCTTTAGGGTGAATGGCTTCCATCCCCAAATTCGCCAGTTGATCGGCTACGTCGTAGTTTGTGCGGCCAATTGGAACAGCATTACCCTCTCCAACTAGACGAGGGTCAGCACTACTTAAATGAAACTCTTTATGAATGATCGCTTCTTTCGCGTGCGTCAACACCGCAATGCGACTAAACGTCATTTCAGAATAGCCACGATCAAAAGTAGACATTAGGCCAGTTTCACTGTGAGCGTAACCCGTTGTAATCGGTAACTGTGTCGCAAGATCAATGTCTTCGAATGCTGAGACGATACGCTCATCCAACGACATGTGCGACGGGCTCTGCCACCCTGTTAAATCAACGTAAACAGCATTAACACCATCACGTTTAAGCAAACGAGCCATGTTCCATGCACTGTGTGCTTCACCAATACTGGCCAGCATTTCACGTACTGTCGCCAAATGCTCAGCAATCGCAAAGTGGCCATGATTACAGAGACGGTTAAGGTCTTCTAAACAGCTTTGCGCGTCTTCTAAGCGTTGACCTACGAAATGGTTGGCCTCTTCAAGAATCTCGCCTTCTCCAAATAGATTAAGGTTGATCGCTTCGAGATGACTGCGTAACGCTTGAAGAGCCGACAGCCAGTTTTCCTGCTCTCGCTCTTTGGCAAACATGGCGTAGACACCCGCATCTCCGGTTTTCTTATGCTCCAATAACTTATCGGTAATACCACCGTATGCAGAAACCACAAAAATTCGGTTATAAAAATCCGAGCTGACGGAGGGCTGGAAGATGATATTGTCTCTAACTGAACGGTAGTCACTCATTGACGTACCGCCGATTTTCTCAACTGTGTGAAGTGCCATGTTATACCTGTTGCATAGTGATTTTCGCTATTAAATCGCGGCGCATAGTGTGTCACACTGCTGTAAAAATTTTAAGCAAGAATCAACTTTTTATTCTGTTTTTTCTAGAAGTTTGTGTTTTTTAAAGCCGATTTACCCAAAAAATACTCCTTTCTATTTCCACATCTTAGTCTTGCATATTTCCGACAAAGTCATCAGAATCCGCCCCTTATTCGAGCAGGCGCACTAATTTGGCGCAAAGGCACAGAAACTGTGGGAAGTTTTGTGTTTTAAAAACGGTTCGAATTTTCGCTTAGACCATTAAAAACATCGAACTTATTCAAGCCATATTGAATAAGTTCCCTGAAACAAGAGACAACAATGCAAAACAAAATGTCGATTCAAGGCTCATGGGCTAGCCGCTGGATTTTTATCCTAGCAGCAACGGGTTCCGCTGTGGGCCTAGGAAACATTTGGAAATTTCCTTATATAACAGGCGAGAACGGCGGTGGGGCGTTCGTTCTAGTCTATTTAGTCTGTATCCTATTCGTCGGTATCCCGATTATGATGACCGAGGTTTTTATAGGTCGACGAGCTCGTCGTAACCCTATTGGAGCATTAGAAAGCTTATCTGAAGAATCCAATACCTCTACTGCTTGGAAAGGAATCGGACTAATAGGTATGCTCGCTGGCGTATTCATTTTTTCATTTTACTCCGTCGTGGCGGGTTGGGTTTTACAATACATCCAGACAATGGCAACCGGAGGACTAAACGGCGCGACGTCTGAGCAAGCAGGCGCGTACTTTAATGGACTCCTAGCCGACCCTCAAACTCTGTTAATTTGGCACTCTATTTTTACGGTAATGGTTATTGTCGTTGTTGCAGCGGGTGTTAATAAAGGGTTAGAGCGAGCGACACGTATCATGATGCCCGCTCTGTTTGTGCTTCTATTAGTATTGCTTGGTTACGCAATGAGCACGGATGGTTTTGCAGCAGGCTGGAACTTTATGTTCGAGTTTGATTTCAGCAAGCTGTCATGGGATGCGGTATTGGTTGCGTTAGGGCACTCTTTCTTCACGCTTTCACTGGGCATGGGGACCATCATGGCCTACGGCGCTTATATGCCGAAGAAAGCCTCTGTTGGTGGTACTGTTCTCGCTATTGGGGCACTGGATACGATTGTTGCTTTGATCGCTGGCTTAGCAATCTTCCCTATCATATTCTCAAACGGCATGGACCCTGCAGCAGGCCCAGGGCTAATGTTTATCTCTCTGCCTGTTGCATTTGGCCAGATGGCATTTGGTCAGTTTTTCGGTTTACTGTTCTTTATTCTGATCGGTATCGCCGCTTGGACATCTGCGATTTCTCTAATGGAGCCGACGGTCGCCTTTTTGGTTGAGAAGTTTGGTATGAAGCGCTTAAACGCAACGGTACTACTCGGCATCGTTTGCTGGGCAATGGGGATCACATGCGTTGGCTCTTTCAACTTTATGTCGGATTACACTCTATTCGGCAAAAACGCCTTTGACTTCCTAGATTTCATCACAGCCAACATTATGATGCCACTCGGCGGTATATTGATTGCCCTATTTGCAGGTTGGGCTGTAAAAGAGCAGTTTGCGAAAGAAGAAATTGGTGTATCTGACATCGCATTTTCAGCATGGAAGATATCAATCCGCTTTGTCGCACCCGTTGCCGTGACAATCGTGTTTGTCTATAACCTTCTATAAAAAAGAAGGTTATCATCATTCCCACATAATAAAGCCCCTATCGAGTTCACTCGTTTGGGGCTTTTTCATTCAAAAACATCAACCTAGTGCATAGCGCGCTACATTGCCTTTAAAGCATAGTTTTCGCTTATCATTAAGAACGTTTTTCTAACCACTTGTCGTACGCTTTCTTTACGGCTGGTTGCGCCGTTTAATCCTTGCTTGTTCATCGTCTATTGCCTCAACATCACGTAGTAAAGTAATAGTAGAACAAGCCTATAAATCATTAAAATCAATTAAAGCAATAAAGTTGATAGCCTTTTTAGAGCATTTAAAGTTTTAATGTCAATTACCCAATCGACATGACACCTTCCATAGCAGATGAGTAGATAGACACATTACTCACCTCATCGCTGAGATGACGAAATTTAAACCACACTTCAGATCCTGTTATCACGACAGACCCTTCGTATTTTGCTAACTCTGTCATGAAGGTCTCCATTCCATCTGGTAAGACACTCTCGCAAACACACAAGCATTGACTCGGGTTTAAGCCAGACAAAAGCGGCATCCATTGATTGGGATTATGCACATCGCTTAGCCAGATAGGGTCGTAACCACGCGCTTGCAGTAAAAGTGCCATCAGGCCAGACCAAAAAACAGACCCTGAAGCAGCATTAACCACCAATACACTTGGCCTCTTTTTCCCCTGATGCTTGTAAGAATTAAGATGCACCGTGATTTGTTTGGTTAGGCAGGAAGTAAAAAACCGAAATGCAGTGCCATTATCACCAAGGTGGAAAAGCGAGGTTACGACAGGCTCAATCAATTGTGTGATGATGATGTCGACAGGGTATTGAGACGAAAGCGCTTGGTAATCACTTAGCAACTTCGACTCTTGATAGTTAGTTGATGACTCAATAAATTGATTACGCAGTGCCGACCAAACATCGTCATCTGATAGTTCATTACTGCCATCCAGTTCTTCTGCATTTTTATTATTGGATAACAAGGCTTTTACCTTACCAACGGGCACGCCTTTTTGAATCCAATGTAAAATATTATGAACTGTTTCAACATCCTTTTGGTTGTATAAGCGATGGCCTTTCGGTGTGCGAACCGGTTTTAACAAACCATAGCGTCGCTCCCATGCACGAAGCGTAACGGTATTCACTCCCGTTTCCAGTGACAAAGTTCGGATTGGAAAGTGATCTTCCAGACTGACTTCTTGCGTACTACTCACGTGACTCTCCAGCTAATACAAAACATCAACAGCCTATATTTTATTGTACAAAAACAATTTCTGTAAAACTTTTTTGTGCATTCCCTTGATATTCTTATACAACAAACTATATTGTATAAATATAAAGCTATACAAAACAAAAAACTGTACAAGAATATGTTTTATGAAGAAGACACAAATGAATGGCAAAACTTCAGACAACCTACCCTATTTTGATTCGGTTATTATCGGAGCAGGGCTTTCAGGCTGCCTAATGGCTAAGAAACTTATGCAACGAGGTCATAACGTTTGCGTCTTAGAAAAAAGTCGCGGAACAGGAGGTCGTTCAGGCAGTAAACGTATATCAAGTGAACTAAGCGAGATGAGTTTAAATGTAGACCTAGGTGCGACCTCTGTTTGTCTCGATCACCCCGACTTAGTTTCGCTACGAGATGAGCTATTAGAGCACGCCATTATTTCGCCATGGTCATCTTCTATCAGTGATAGTAAAAATAGCTTTGTCGGCACGCCAAAAGCCAGTGCCATTACTCGATATCTGCTGGGTGATGCGACCTTAATAACGAGCACTAAAGCACACCATATAGAGAAATCGGGTAAGGAGTGGTTAGTCAGAGACGACGCTTATAAACCTGTGGGCCGATGCGAAAATTTGATTATTTCAGCACCTCCCTCTCAGACTGCAATGTTACTCGCCACCATCGAAGGCGCCGCAGCTCAATTACAGGTCGCTCACGCCGCCGCTGCCAATACCCGACCTCAGTGGGCGATGTGGCTTGAAACACCGAAGCCGCTAAATGAATTTAATGACCATAATGAAAGCGATGTCATTCACCGCCTCACCCTTGAAACCAGCAAACCGGGTCGATCCGATCCTAAGAGTGATATTTGGGTTATACAATCCACACCAGAATGGGCCAGCCTTCATATTGATCATCCTAAAGACTGGATCGCAGAGGCCTTAATCGCTGAATTTAAACGCGTCACTCAGCACAACAACCATTCATTAGAGACGATTCAATTCGGTCAGCCACATCGATGGTGTCTAGGCCGACAAACAAATGTGACGAACAAAACAGATAAAACATGGAATGCTGATCTTAAACTTGGCATTGCAGGCGATTGGCTTCATTCAGGAGACGCGCAAGGTGCAATGCTGAGCGGTCTCTATTTAGTGAACCAAATGGGCTAAGTAATAGCATATTGATCAACCACATTAATAACGAAACACTGAGCGGAACGAGAGGATAGAATGATGAAATCACACGATGCAAATTCAAACATATCCAGTGGATCTAACACATCTATTAGACAAAAAGCAGACGCTTTTCGTCCTGATCACCTTATCGGCAAAATTCCGGTGGGAATTAGTTCATGTTTATTAGGTGATAACGTGAGGTTCAATGGCGGACATTCTCGTTCAACTTACTGCCTTGGACCGCTTAGTGAGTACTTCGAATATAAAAAATTCTGCCCCGAAGTCGCGGCGGGGTTTGGTACGCCTCGTCCAACACTGCGATTAATTGGCGACCCTAATGCACCCGTGATGACCTATACCAAAGGAACGGGAGAAGATCTTACAGGTCAATTTAAACAAGCATCGGAGCGGTATCTGGCGACCATGCCAGAACTGGATGGTTACATCGTAATGAAAAACTCTCCAAGCTGCGGTATAAGTAGAATCAAGGTTTATCAGGAAAATGGGCATCCACATATGGAACGAGTTAGCGGCTTGTTTACCGACGCATTGATGAGAAAGTTCCCTCTATTACCTGTCGAAGAAGATGGAAGGCTCAACGACCCAGCGCTTCGTGAGAACTTTATGCTCAGAGTCTTTGCCCATCATGAGTTTCGATTGAGTGTGGCATACGCTCCGACGATGAAAGCCTTAATTGATTTCCATAGTCGCTATAAATACCTTGTTATGGCGCACTCTCAACCCGCCTATAAATCTCTAGGAAGGCTGCTATCAGGCCAAGAAAAATGCGCTATAGAGACTCTGTGTGAGCGCTACTTCTCGGAGTTCATGACTGCGTTGAGCAAACCAGCTAAACGCCGTAACCATTGCAATGTATTGATGCATTTAGTGGGTTACCTAAAAAAGGCGGTGGATGCCTCCATACGAAAAGACATTTTAGAGGTGATTGAGCAATATCGCCGAGGTGAAGTCTTCTTAACAACGCCCATGACTATTTTGCATCACTACTTAAAGCAGTACGGTAGCGACTATGTGAAACATCAACGTTATTTCGAACCTTACCCTAAAGCCCTCGGAATCCGAAACAGCGTTTAAGGAAATGCGACTATGGCAACTCAACTTGTTTGGCTCAGAAACGACCTTAGATTAACTGATCACCCGGCATTATACGGGGCATCCGACATGGGTGGCGCTCAATCGATAACGACCGCGTCGGAAAAAGCAGACTCTACCGCAGCGTCTACCACTACGACACCAGATGTCCACATTGTGATATGCATGACACCAGAACAATGGTGTGCGCATTCAGAGTCCGCTGCCAAGCAATCTTTGCGTGTGGCACTTATTGACGCCTTGGGTAAGGAATGCGAGCAAAAAGGAATCATGCTTCATACACTGCACTTAAATACCTTTTCAGAGTGCGCCCCTGCTCTACTGGACTTATGCCAGTCGTTAAAATGCGAATCTATTTGGTGGCAATCAGAGCTGCCATTTGATGAGCAACAACGTGATAGTCAAGTAGAGCGATTACTTTCGGAACATGGGGTAACAGTCCATCATTTAGCGCCTGATCTCATTGTTAGTCAGCCTTTACTGAACAATCAAGGCACGCCATTTAAGGTATTCACGCCCTATTACCGTCGCTGGATTGAAATACTTAAATCGAACGCTTTCTATTCCTATCCAGAGATGCCAAGTAAGGCCAAAGGAACATACGGCGATGTTAATCATTCAACTGCGATCAATATCAGCAATGAATATTTTGCGAATGAACGTTACAGAGACGATATATGGCCAGCGAACTATGCGCACATTAAAGAAACCTTAGATAGCTTCTGCAGTTTAAAAGAAGCCGACTATGAGGCAGTACGAGAGATTCCTTCGACTGCCGGAACCAGCCTTTTATCGCCCTATCTTGCGCTTGGTGCAGTGGGACCGAGGGAACTCTTGTCAGCCCTAAAAAATGGCTACCAAATAAGAGAAGAAGGCTATTGGGCAGACAGCATTTGGCTTAAAGAACTCGCCTGGCGGGATTTTTACAAACAGCTCATGTGGCACTTTCCAAGGCTCTCAATGCGTCAAGCCTTTAAACCAGAAACAGAACAAATCATTTGGTCGAAAAACGATACTCATTTTCAAGCATGGTGTGATGGCCAAACGGGCTTCCCAATTGTCGACGCAGCAATGCGCCAGCTCAATCAAACAGGCTGGATGCACAATCGCTTAAGAATGATTACCGCCAGCTTTTTAACCAAATTGCTTTTTATAGACTGGCGTAAAGGCGAAGATTACTTTATGTCCAAACTAATCGACGGTGAGTTCGCCGCCAATAACGGGGGTTGGCAGTGGAGTGCATCAACAGGTTGCGATGCAGTTCCGTATTTTCGAGTATTCAACCCGACTAGACAATCGGAAACTTACGACACCAACGGTCACTTCATTCGCCGTTTTGTACCTGAACTAAGCGCACTGTCAGACAAGGAAATTCATTCTCCTTCTGTTTCGCATAGACAGCAATGCCGTTACCCAGAACCTATCATCGATTATAAGTCGGCTAGAAAGCATGCAATTGATGCATTTGCAGAATACACTCACAAATAATGTTACTTTTTTATAAAAAGCACACTTTTATTTCTTTAAAGTCTGAACCTTCGACATTATAATGCCGTTCCTATTTAGTTTTGATTCGACACAACGCCATGGCAGATACACAGCACCTACATGATGTTTTAGTGAACCTAAGACGTATTATTCGAGCGACCGATTTGCAGTCTAAACGAGTTGTGAAGGCGTGTGGTTTAACCATTCCGCAAATCATGGTTCTACAAGCAATAGAAGAGCTTGGCGATGTCACGGTTCGTAAAATTTCTGACAATGTATCACTAAGTCAGGCGACCGTTACCACGATTCTTAATCGACTTGAGGATAAAAAGTTGGTTGAACGGGTTCGAGCTCAAAAAGACAAACGCATCGTTAACGCTCGTTTGACAGAGGTAGGCCAAAGCACACTAGGTAACACTCCGCCTTTATTGCATGAAAAATTTATTAATGAGTTCAATGCATTGGAAAGATGGGAGCAAACGCAAATGCTTTCAACACTTCAGCGTATCGCATTAATGATGGATGCTGAAAAATTAGATGCTGCGCCTTTGCTAGACATCGACTCCCCTAACCTTTCTATTTGATCATCTCTAGCGGGGTTGCCACCATTGCAGCCCCATTGATAACGCAGGCATCATTACGCCCCCATGGTTAAATGGGCTAATAATATGATATTTGGCATTCACTCCCTTACGCTTAAGCTGTTGAAAGACAGCCTTTGAATCCTCAATCATAAAACGCTTCTCCTCACTCCCCACGAGAATCAACACGTTTGCATTGAGCTTGCTTGCGTTAAAGCGAGTATCCAACCGTTTTTTTAGATAGCCCTCGTTCCACCATAATGAAGGGCTCGCAGCAATGATATTGCGAAACGACTGTAACTCAAGAGTAAGACTAAACAGTGCGGTTAGGCCTCCTAGCGAATGCCCAAAAAGTACGGTTTTCTCCTTATCTATTGGATAGCGTTCCACCAGCCAAGGCATGACATCAGCATCGATCCACGTTAGAAGACGCTGCGCTCCTCCATATCGATAAAGTGTGTCTTGTTGCATGCGCTTAAAAGACAATATAGGAGGCTCTGATGTGGGAGGCGTCAAATCAAACCAGCGTCGCTTTAAGTCAAAAGTATTCTCAGCAGACTCATTCTGTAATGGGTAACCAATGCCAATGACAATGGCAGGCTTTCGAGGCATAACAGGCGAATGGCTGTTCAAACGAACAAACTCAGCCGCCGCGTTAAATGTCGCGTTGCCATCTAATACAAACACAATAGGAAAACCCTTTTCGGGTGGTGTTTCATTGGGGATATTTACAAAAACGCGGTAAACCTCACCATCACTTCTTTTCCAATCTACAGAGTGCTGCGTCTCTGCTTTCTTATTACTATGCTCACTAATATGAGCCGCACCTTTTGCAACACTCCCAATAGAACACCCTATCACCATCAAAAATCCCATGCTCACAGTTATAATGATTGGTCTTACGTTCAAAACGTTTCTAATGAAAAACATCATGACGATGCCAATAGTTCGGACAAAGTATGTTTGGGCGCATCCACCGGACTGACACCAAACTGCCTTTTAAACGCCGCTGAGAAATTATTCGGATGACGGTACCCTGACATCATCGACGCCTCGATAATACTAATACCGTCTCGGTGTAACGCTTCGCACGCTTGATTCAAACGCTTTCGCCTCAGATATTGCGTCAAGGTTGATCCCAACTGCGATTTAGCATATCGCTGAAGCGTTGCTTCGCTCATACCCAGCTGATCTCCAATTTCATTTAATGTTAAGGACCAGGTTGATTCATCTGACAAAAACTGGATAAACCTCTGATCTGAGCGTTTACCTTTCTCCTTAAAACCAGATTGATCGACACTCAAGGACTCCAACCATGCAGACATGACAGCCAAGCCAAATCCTTCTCGACCAAGTCGCCCTATCGACGTTACGCCGTCGTTGTAAAGCGACTCGCTACTGGAGGTTTCTTTAGTGATAGCCTCTCCCACCGGTTCATTACGCTCATTGTCGATCAAGAATCCTTTATCGAGTAAACGTTTTCCAAATAACCAAAGATGCTCTGGAATCGTCCAACTCTGCACCGTCAAATGCGACTTGAGGAGTTGTTCCAATTGCGCTGTTTTCATCCCCATACGCTCAAACCAGTCAGGGGTCACTGCAACATAAAGTCCACACCGACGTTCATTCTTCTGCACGCTCATCGTACAGGGCTCCGCATGCCGAACCGTTAGCACGGTTGCATTTTGATCGTAGGCATTTAAGCGGACCGTTTTTCGACCAAATCGAAGACAGGCATCCCCTTCAAAAAAGAGCGTAATTTTTACACAAGGAGACGCTTTTGCTTCGAATGAAAAGCTCTTAGTCGCTTGCGCATTAACCAAGTGTACCGTCATGCCAGAGGCGAACTTTTCAGTCAATATATGACCGTGCATTACCGGATGAGGCTGTTCGGGGGTATGCCACTTAGCTTGCCCCATCACCCCTAAAACACGCTTATCAAATTGAAGACGATACTGCTCAATATGCCTTGCATTATATTCAAGGTCTTGAACATGAAGCGAATGACTAAGACGTCTTCCACTCAGTAATTGGTGATTCACGATTCCTCCCACGACACCCTGACAAGTGTCGATCAATATTTAGGGGTCTGTATAGACCCTCTCTAAAAACTGATGCTTTTACATAGTGAATTGAAGGTCTGACATAGGCACGTACGAAAATGAGTATGGAATAATGGCCTCAAGTAAATCTAAATGCAAATGATTACACTTTACATATATTAAGAACCCGAATGAGGTACATTAAATGAGGCACATAAGCCCAAAGTCAAAACGAAATCATCTTCATGTCTTACTAGGGGCAAGCATACTCGCGCCATTTTCAATGACCGCTATCGCAGAATCAGTCGATGAATCGACGCGTTTACCGACTTTAACGGTAGAAGGAAACGCTCTCTACATAATGCCTTCAAGTGAAGAAACAAAAGGCTATGGCGTACAATCGGCAACGGTTGGGACCAAAGCCCCAGCGGCACTTAGAGACATCCCTCAGTCCATTACGGTACTAACAAACGACTACATCGAAGATCAAGGCGTAACTCACTTAGATGACATCGCCAAACTCACGCCCGGTCTACGTACTCTCTCGAATGACAGTGGTCGCTCATCAATCTTTTCAAGAGGCTATGAATACGACGAGTTTAATATAAATGGATTGCCATCCACCATGCAGTCTATCAACGGTACACTGCCATCTTTAGTTGCGTTTGATCGGGTTGAAATCCTGCGTGGGCCTTCTGGGCTATTCAACAGCGCCAGTGAACTAGGAGGAACGATCAACCTTGTCCGTAAACAAGCGACCTACGACACAAAAGGCAGCGTCTCGGCCGGTTATGGCAGTTGGGGCAGAAACTTGGTCAATGCAGACCTATCTGGATCATTAAATGAGGATGAAACCATACGCTCTCGCGTCGTGATCTCTCAAGAAGAAACGCCCACAGAGGTTGATCAGAGCGCCAATAAAGATCAAACGCTTTACGCCACCGTAGACATTGATGTAAACGATGAAACAGAACTTTCTGTTGGTTTGCTCTACCAAAATAAAAACATCACACCATCGAATGGTTTCCCGACCGACTCAAGCGGTACGCTTTTAGATTGGGACAGCACAACGTTTTTAGGAGCAAATTGGAATGACTTTAATAGCGAGTCAACCGATGTCTTTGTCGACCTAAATCATGACTTCGATAACGGCGGTTTAGGAAAGCTTTCATTGCGAACGTCTGACCGAGCAACGGATTACTATTACGCCTTTACGGGCGCTGCCCTCGCAGATGATGGCACTACTTCTCTAAGAACGACACAAAGGGACTTTGAACAGCAAACGCTTGCATTTGACGCCAGTTACAGTCAACCCTTTGAGACCTTCAGCAGCATCAGTGAATTTGTTGTCGGCATCGATCATAAACATTATGAAACAGAGTATCGCAGCGGAGCGTCAAAGTTAGGCAGTATCAATGTAAACACCTTTGATTCTGGATCTGTGGCTTATTCCAACCCGACTTACAGTGCTCGAGTAAAAAGCGATGAAAAAGAAACGGGCGTTTATGGTAAGGTAACATTCCGACCACAAGAGAATCTCGCTTTGATCGCGGGTGGACGCTTCAGCTGGTACGACCTATCTGCAACATCCACAACGCTTTCTAGCAACACGACGACACCCAGTGAATTTGATGAAAACGGCCGCTTCATGCCTTATGCTGGCACAGTCGTCGACTTAGATGAAAAACATTCGTTTTACGCTAGCTACTCAGAAGTTTACAAGCCACAAACGGACTTAGACGAGTCTGGCAATATGATCGATGCTAGAGAAGGCGATCAATATGAAATGGGCGTCAAAGGCTCGTACAACAATGGTAACCTCAACGCACGTTTGACACTATTTCAACTTACAGATAAAAACCGAGCGGCCAGTGTAACGGGTGAAAGTTACTACGAAGCAACAGGCAAAACTCGAGTGTCTGGCGCTGAAGCGGAATTAAGCGGCCAACTCGGAGCACTAGAGTTGATTACAGGTTATGCATATATGGACACTGAAAATCTCGCTGGTGACGAAAATACGCTGTTTATGATGATGCCAAATCACACTGTAAACCTTTGGGGTAAATACACCATCGAAAACGGGATGCTATCCGGCACAGCCGTTGGCGTCGGGGTAACAGCGATGAGCAAGTTCTACTTAGAACGACGTGGAACCAAGATAAAAGCACCAAGTTACGAAGTGGTTGATGCTAGCATCAGCAAAGACGTAACAGAGAATTTGACGCTCTCATTTAAGGCAAACAATTTGTTCGATAAAAAGTACTACTCTCGTGTTGGCAGCGTCGCCACATTTAACTTTTACGGTCCTAGCCGAAACGTTCTTGCGAAAGCCACATACCGATTTTAACCCTTCTTAACACGCTCATTTCATGCCCCACCAACTACCTCCAGTAGGGCATGAAATGAGAAAACTCTAGCGCTCTATTTTCAGACTAATCCCTTCAATTTATTTAGTGATAAACCGTCGCTACAACAAAACACTAAAAGTAGTTTGAGATCTAACAATCTCATGAGAATCAACCCTTCCCAGAACAGAATTTCGCTCAATATTTACACTGATATCATCCTTTTTTGTTGTTTTATTAGACAAAAATTCGCTAATAATTTGATCTATAAAGGTTAGAGATGTAAATTAATAAAAGAAACGTAACACTCTCCGACTGAATATCATTATCAATCGGGCTGACTAACGTGACCAAATCGACTTAAAATAATTATCTAAAGGAACCAATATGAAGAGTAAAATTCTTCTTTCACTAACCATTGCAATGGGGGCTTCCAGCGCCTTTGCAGCGCATCACGAATGTGGCAAAGTAACCATTGCAGACATGAACTGGAACTCTGCTTCTTTAATCGCCAACATCGACCAGTTCATTTTAGAACACGGCTATGGCTGTGACGCTGAACTCGTACCTGGCGACACTATGGCAACGGGCACATCCATGATCGAAAAAGGCCAGCCTGATATTGCGCCTGAACTTTGGTCAAACGCTTTAAAAGACCTGCTTGAAAAAGGTGTCAAAGAAGGGCGCTTAAAAGTCGCAGGTAAATCCCTTTCAGACGGCGGTGAAGAAGGCTTTTGGGTACCTTCCTATTTAGTTGAAGAACACCCTGAAATGGCAACGATCGAAGGCGTTATCAAATACGCAAAAGAATTCCCTCACCCAGAAGACGATTCCAAGCACGCCTTTTACGGCTGTCCAGCTGGGTGGAACTGCCAGATTTCAGCAGAGAATTTATTCCGTGCCATGAACCTAGGTGATGCAGGGTTTGACTTGATTGATCCAGGTTCCGGTGCAGGCCTTTCAGGTTCTATCGCAAAAGCTTATGAGCGCAAAGAAGGCTGGTTCGGCTATTACTGGGCACCAACTGCGGTACTCGGTAAATATGAAATGGTCAAAGTTGATTTTGGCTCTGGTGTCGATAAAGAAGAGTTTACAAGCTGTACGACTCAAGAAGACTGCTTGTCTCCTAAACCGACCATGTACCCACCTTCCTTGGTACAAACCGTTATCACTAGCTCACTGGCAGACAAAGCGCCTGAAGCTTACGAGTACCTAAGCAAGCGTGCGTTTACCAATGCTACCATGAATGGTCTTTTAGCTTGGATGGAAGACAATCAAGCTGACGGTAAATACGCCGCTGAGAACTTCATGTTTGAGCATTCAGATCTATGGTCTGACTGGGTCAGTGCGGATGTCAAAGCGAAGCTAAATAAAGCGCTAGACAACCTATAACACATTATAAAAAACGGGGACACAACGCCCCCCTTTTTTATAATTCCGTTTTAATTATGTAAATTAGAGACAACTATGTCTGATCAATCCTGGTTAACTGAATTCCCAGATATGAGCCGTAGGGAACTATTGGGAATACGAAAAGCACTAGATGGTACTTATCGAGATTTCTCCCGCGCTTACGGTGACCAAATCGAAGCGTTCTTTGACCCCCTACTTTCATTTCTAATCTGGTTTGAAAATCTTCTTCTAAATACACCTTGGTGGCTTATCCTTGGAATAATCGCCGGTCTCGTCTTTTTTCTAAGCCGTTCTTGGAAACTAAGCTTAGGCGTCACTGCCTCTTTGCTCGCTATTGGCTACTTCGGCATGTGGGAAGATACGATGCGCACATTGAGTATTATTACGGTGTGTACCTTCTTATCCATCGCTATCGGCGTTCCGATTGGAATTCTTATGGCGCGCTCTAATAGAGCCCAATCCATCATCACGCCTCTGCTTGATATAATGCAGACTATGCCCGCTTTCGTGTACTTGATTCCGGTCGTTATGTTGCTTGGCATTGGTAAAATACCAGGTTTGATCGCCGTTATTATTTACGCCATCCCGCCAGTTATTCGACTGACAAACTTGGGGATTCGACTGGTCCCACATGAAACGCTCGAAGCGGCCACAGCATACGGTGCGACGCCCACACAACGTCTGTTCGGAGTTCAGCTACCGCTTGCCATGCCAACAATTATGGCGGGAATTAACCAAACAATTATGATGGCGCTAGCAATGGTCGTTATCGCATCGATGATTGGGGTAAAAGGCCTCGGACAACCCGTTTTAAAATCCATTACCAACCAATACTTCACCCTTGGACTATTGAATGGCTTAGCCATTGTCGCATTGGCAATTATGTTTGACCGAGTTTCTCAGAGTTATGCAAAAAGAGCACAAAGGCATTTAGGAGACAATCAGAATGGATAATTCAACGTCTCCACTTATTGAAATAGAATCGCTTTATCAGATATTTGGCTCATCGCCAAAAAGCGTACTGCCTAAAGTAAAGCAAGGTATGAGCAAAAGTGATGTTCTTGCTGAGACTGGCCACACTGTTGGACTTCGAGACATCAACCTTTCTGTGAAGCGTGGCGAAATTTTCGTCATTATGGGGCTGTCTGGCTCTGGTAAATCCACGCTTATTCGTCACTTTAATCGATTGATCGATCCTACTGCCGGAAAGATAAAAGTCGAAGGCGACGACATACTGACGCTCTCCGCGAAGGATTTAGTTGAATTTCGCCGACATAAAATGTCAATGGTTTTTCAACACTTCGGCCTGATGCCCCACCGTTGTGTGTTAGATAATGTTGGCTACGGATTATCCATTAAAGGCGAAAAGCGTGAAAGTTGGTCCGAGAAAGCCAAAGAATGGTTAGAAACAGTGGGTCTGGAAGGGTACGAAGACCAATATCCTTCTCAGCTATCTGGTGGACAACAACAACGCGTCGGCCTAGCTCGCGCCTTATGTACCGATGCCGAAATTCTATTAATGGATGAAGCGTTTTCCGCGCTCGACCCATTAATTCGTTACGACATGCAAAGCCAATTAATCGAGCTACAAAAACGGCTACACAAAACGATTGTATTCATCACACATGACTTAGATGAAGCATTGCGTTTAGGCGACCGTATCGCCGTTCTAAAAGATGGCGAAATGGTACAAGTAGGCACGCCTGAAGACATCATTTTGAACCCAATTGACGATTACGTAAGAGACTTTGCCAAAGACGTAAACCGAGCAAAAGCCTTGAAAGTGAGTCATGTCATGAACACACAAGGGCAAGATGTTATCGACTGTCATTCCGCAGACGATTTGAAAGCACACCTTACATCCGCTGAAGATAGCACCATTATTTGGACCAAAGACAATGAACTCCAAGGCGTCGTAACGCCAAATAGTTTTGCGACCTTTGAAAGCGGCTTATCGAAAACGCCCCTGCTCCATACACACAGTGTTGGTGAACAGGACTACCTTCAGGATGTGCTGCCTATCGCCCTTTCTACTAGCAACAGTGCCATACCAGTGCTCAACGCAGAAAGCCAAGTTGCAGGCACTCTGACTCATTTAGAGCTTGCGAACGCTCTCAGTCCAAAAGAGCTGGAAGCCTAGGGAAGGTACGAATAAGCCTTGTGAGCTGTCTTATCAGAGAAACAATCTATTAAGGCGAGAGTGAGCAGGAATGTTAATACCTTTCAATCACTCTTAACGAAGATAGACTGCTTCTCTGAAAGACCCGAAGGAGGCCTACATGGATGTAGGTCATTAGGGCAACGCAGGAGCAGTTGCCGAGCGAGGGCTAAACTCTCTTTAATTCTTTGTTAACTTTCTTGCCAATATGCTCAATATTGGACGGCGGCATTTGGCCTTGAAACACCTGCCTCGAATAAAGAAGCGTTATCCACACGCTGAAGCCAGTGGACTTGTTCACACCTTCCCTAGTTTTCAAGCCAATAGGTTTAATGTGTTAACCTATTGGCTACTTTCTCTTTCTGGACAACACATGACAACCGCCTCTATTTTTGTCGACGTACAAAACATCTACTATACAACTCGCCAAACCTACCGTCGTGGCTTTGACTACAATGCGTTTTGGGCTGAAGTGTCATCGAAATACGACATAAAAAATGCCTACGCCTACGCGATAGACCGAGGCGACGAAAAGCAAAAACAATTTCAAAATATCCTAAGAGCAATTGGTTTTGATGTGAAATTAAAGCCTTACATACAAAGAGCAGATGGCTCTTCAAAAGGCGATTGGGACGTCGGTATCACAATTGACGTAATGGAGCACGCTGAAGAATCCGACGTTGTCATTCTCGTCACAGGCGATGGCGATTTCAGTATATTGGCGGACAAAATAAAGGGGAAATACCGCTGTCTCGTTGAAGTATATGGCGTAGAAAAACTCACCGCGACAAGTCTTATCAATACAGCAGACGTTTATTATCCGATTGAAGATTCACGACTTATTTAAAGTATTTGAGTCCGTATACTAATACAGCGAATCTCTTCTAGATGGATTCTAAAAGCAACAATAACAGAAAAAATTTATAGTAATATCATAAACATAAAGAAAATTATCGAAATTTTCTAGGTCGCTCCCGAGTTAATTTGGCTAAAAAAAATTACACTATTATCTAAAAATTACAAACTGACTATCCTATTTCATAGCATTAAATTTTGAGTTCGATACTCTAGAAATTACGTACTCAATAGGAATTAGCCGTATGAAACCCGAAGACCTATTAAATCAAGCAGATAAACTACCAAATGTACCTGAAGTCGTTCGTGAATTGATTACTGACTTAAATAGCCCTAGTACTGAATACAAAGCAATAGCAACTAAAGTAAAGAAAGATCAAACACTCTCGTTAAAAATCCTTAGAATCGTAAACTCCGCATACTTTGGACTTTCCCGAAAAGTTTCCTCCATCGAAGAGGCAACGATTCTATTGGGCATGGACCGTCTAAAAACATTAGTTATTGCTTCTGGTTTCGCTAATTCTGTCGACAGTGTGGAAGGATTGGATCTTAAGCAATTTTGGAGTGAGACTTTTCAAGTTGCTGAAGCCGCGAAATGGGTCGCAGAACATTCTAATGACATTGATAAAGATGCCGCTTTTACACTAGGCGTTCTACATGACATCGGTTTACTGCTATTACACCTAACATACCCAAATCGAGCTAAAGTAATTCGTGAGCTAGTTCGACAAGGTAAAAGCACAAGAGAAGAAGCCGAAATGGAACGCTTCAACTTTACTTCAACTGAAGCGGGCCAAGTATTGCTAACCCGCTGGAAATTTCCTTCTCAACTAGTCGATTCATTAGCATACTCAAAAACACCTCTTGACGAAAAAGCTCCTAAATTGTCAGCTGCACTTTATATTGCGTCTTATATTATGGAATCACACAGAAAAAAAGTATCGATAGAAGATATCATCAGCAATTACCCCGCTGAGGTTGCGATTTCCGCTGGAATATCAATGGAGGTATTAGGCAACCTAAACGAGCTTATAGAGAAAAGTGAAGCCCTAGGATCAATGGCCGCATAGCCACACACGATACACCTAATAGGTTATGTAGTCGAAGCGAAACATAACCTATTAGGTGTCATTATAAAAAGAGGTGTTATGCGGAAATCTGACTATAACTACCCTGTGCCAGACATAATAAAAAGCCGCGACAGAAAGCGCGGCTTTTATGTTTCTACAATCAAGGTCAAACGGGGCTATGAGTTAACCGACTTGGCTAGTTCAGTAATTTCATCCCACTTACCCGCACGAACTAGATCCGTTGGAACGATCCAAGAACCACCTACACACAATACATTGTTAAGCGCTAGATAGTCTTTAAAGTTAGCGGCACTAATACCACCCGTTGGGCAAAACTTGATTTGAGGCAACGGCCCCCCAAAGGCTTTAAGCGCTTTGACACCACCATTCACCTCCGCTGGGAAAAACTTAAAATGATCGTAACCATACTCCATGCCCAATAGAATATCTGAGATTGTTGCGACAGCAGGTAGATAAGGCACATCGTACTCTTTACCTACTGCAAGCAAATCAGCCGTCATTCCCGGGCTAATAACAAACTGAGACCCAGCTTCAATTGCTTTCACATATTGCTCACGGGAACATACAGTTCCCGCACCAACAATCGCTTCTGGTACTTCTTTCCTAAGCGCAGCAATGGCTTCAAGCGCCGCATCGGTTCGTAATGTCACTTCTAACACTGGCACACCACCAGCGACCAATGCCTTTCCTAACGATACCGCCTGTTCAACATCATCTACAACGATAACGGGGACAACAGGGGTTGCAGTCATTACCTGAGCGGCAGTCAATGTAGTCATGAACTTACTCCTTTATTTAGTAATCGTGCCAATTACGGCCGTCTTTGATTGGTAATGCCATCGAGGCTGCTGGCCCCCATGAACCAGACGCATACTCTTTAGGGCGTTCACTCGTTTGAGCCCACGCAGCCATAATACCGTCCACCCATTTCCATGCTGCCTCTACTTCGCCGTAGTGCATAAACAAGGTTGCATCGTCACGCATAACATCGAGTAGCAATCGCTCGTAGGCTTCAGGACTGCGCTTATCGTTAAAGGCTTCCGTCAAACTTAAGTTTAGGTCAACAGGTTGAAGGTTCATCCCTTCACTTGCACCCGGCACTTTATTCATAACAGTAAGCGAAATCTTTTCTTCTGGCTGTAAACGAATCACAAGCTGGTTACGTTGCAGTTCTCGATTACTTTCGTCGTTAAAGATACTATGCGGTAACGCTTTAAATTGAATCACAATTTCAGAGTAGCGCTGCCCTAAACGCTTGCCCGTTCGCAAGTAAAATGGCACTCCAGCCCAACGCCAGTTATCAACATCAGCACGTAACGCGACAAATGTCTCGGTACGTGATTCTGGATTGCTGTCTTCTTCATCAAAGAAGCCCTTTACGTCTTTACCATCGATCATGCCTTTTGCGTACTGACCACGAACTGTTTTTGTATACGCATTTGCCCCTTCTATTGGCCTAAGGGCTTTCAGAACTTTGATCTTTTCATCTCGGACAGACGTTGAATCCATACGGCTAGGCGGTTCCATTGCAACCAGACACAGCAGCTGAACCAGATGGTTTTGTACCATGTCACGCAACGCACCAGCCTTATTGTAATAACCCCATCGGCCTTCTACACCAACCGTTTCCGATACGGTGATTTGAACGTTGTCGATATGAGCACTTGACCATAGCGGCTCAAACAAAGTGTTACCAAAACGGATTGCTAATAGGTTTTGAACCGTTTCTTTACCCAGATAGTGGTCGATTCGGAAGATTTGGCTCTCTTGAAAATTCTGCAATACTTCATTGTTGATTGCATGCGAAGAAGCGAGGTCACGACCAAGCGGTTTTTCTAATACAACACGCATTCTGGCTTGATTCAGTTTAAATTTAGCCAATGAAGAACAGATTGAGCCAAATAGGTCCGGAGACGTCGCCAAGTAAAAAACGGCATCTCGCTCATCGTCACCAACGCCATGCTCATTAAAACGTGCAAAATCAGATTCTTCTTGAGCATTCACCGATACGTAACTAAGACGCTCTTTAAATCGGCTCCAAATCGTTGTGTCTTCTTTGCTTGCAGGAACGAACTCATCCAGAGCAGCACGAACTTTGTCTTGGTAATCTTTGGCACTCATATCACGACGTGACGCACCAATAATACGAGTTGTCGGTGCGAGCAATCCATCCATATCTAAATGGTACAGAGCTGGCAATAACTTGCGCATTGCAAGATCACCACCGCCGCCAAAAATAACAACGTCACAGGCTTTTAAACTGGCCTTCATTCTATTTCTCCAATAATGTTAGGCTTATTCTGATACGAGATAAGATGCATAGTTAGCACATCCCATCAGCCCGGGGTATTCTGACATCACAACGAACGTTGGGATCGGTGAAACATAACCTGTCATCCGACCTTTTTCTTGCATCGCTTTTCTGAATCCACTTTCTTTAAACGCATCCAGATAACGCGGTATGATACCACCTGTAATATACACGCCACCACGACTCTCAACGGCCAAGACCAAGTTTCCAACAACACGCCCTAAGAAGGTAAAAAATTGGCTCATCGTCTCTTTGGCAATGGGATCTGATCCTGATAGGAATGCTTCACCAATTTCAGGAGCAGTTAAACGCTTACCTATTTTCTCTCGGGCACACAAGGCTTCGTAAATATTCTCAATCCCCATACCGGACAAGACACGCTCAGCAGAAACACGTGTATGCCGTTCTCGCAAAAACTGAAGGATAAAGTCTTCCTGATCGCTATTGGTACTTATATCGACATGCCCGCCTTCACCTGGTAGTACTAGGTTAGCGACACCGTCCTGAGGAACGACACACGCAACCCCAAGACCAGTTCCAGGACCTAGGACCCATGACGGAGCACTTAGGTCAATCGCCTCTTGCTCGCCAATTGTTACCAAGTCGTCTTTAGGCAAAATTTCTAAGCAGTGGCCCAAAGCATCATAGTCGTTCAATAACGCTACGGCTTTATCTGCTCCAAAATGCGCCTGAATTTCTTCTTTTGTAAACGCCCAAGAGTTATTCGTAAAACGAATAACCTCGCGATTAACGGGGCCAGCGATGGCTAAAACAACCGCATCAATAAACTCTAGTTCAACGCTGCATTTACCCAGATAGGCATTCGCAGCATCGAAAAATGTATCGAAGTTTTTACACGAAAACACGTGCACTTCTTGAGGCTGATATTGATTGATAGGAACAATGGCAAAACGCGCATTAGTCCCACCTAGATCAGCAATCAATGCATGAGACATACATGACCCTTTAATTTTTTTTGAAATTTTACAACAAAAACGACGTTAAAAACATCCCAATTTGCAATTCTAATCACGCAATCATGTAATTAAATTACATCTAGCGTATTCTATTTAAGAATTTAAACACCTTGGTTGGCACCGATCTCTTTCGGTTGTTTTTATAATGATAGAGGCGCTCATCAGCCATTTTTAATAGCTGCTTATAGCTTGAGGGCGAGTCTGACGTGACACTCGCACCACCATAACTAATAGTAATAGGAACTAAGTTATTACGGTATCTAAGCGGATTAGCTTGCAAGTAATCATGGATAGACTCAGCAATGTGTATTGCCTGATCATAGCTTTTCCCAGGGGTCACGAAAACGAACTCGTCACCAGCAAATCGAAACGCTAAGCCTTGCTTATGAATGTACTTTAGTAAACGCTTTGCAATATATTCTAGCACTTCATCGCCACAGTTGTGACCCAACGTATCATTTATTGATTTAAAGGCATCACAATCAATAAACACAACAGTTAGATCTCTATTTTGACGTTTTGATCGGGCAAACTCACGATCTAACATCAGCTCCAACTGTCGACGATTTAGCAACCCCGTGAGAGGATCTCTTGTTGCTAAATATTCAAGTTTTTCCCGTGCGGTTACATTGCTTAGGCAAATAGAAATTTTTATCGCAAGTTGATCAAGCAGAAAAGTGTCTTTAGTATTCGGGTCATAGCGATCCGCATTTTCATCCGCCTGACAAAAAAGCCCAACTATTTCACCGTCCATCGTAAGAGGTGAAATTGCAACAGAACCGATAATGTCTCGGTAAATACTAGGGATGATTTCACGATACTTATTTACGTCCTGATTCACTAGAACCGTCTTACTTCCGACGCCTATAGCGTCAATCATGGCACTTCGGCGAGTAAAAAGAACTCGGTCTTTTAGACCCGTGCTTTTCTCCAGACTTTCAACCAAATGAGCTAGAGGCGCCTCATTGATAAGGTTCACCCAGACAAACGGGACGTTAAACTGCTTTTGAACTTCTTTAGTAAGTGTCGATACGAATTGATCGCAACGTCCAATAGACAAGATACAACGTTCAATATCGAAGAACCTAAGCGCTATCTGCTCATTATGGCGAACATTATTTATTAGCTCATCGACATCGTGCATTTATTACACCTTAACTAGCTGTCCACATAGGGTTCTTCTACCAATACAAAGCAGTTGATCTACAATGCATTATAGTACGATGTTTAATCAGAACGACAGTGATATGACAAAACAAGTCAATTTAAAAAAGCAAAACCAACTTTCTTGGTATTATTGCTAGTCATATCTGTAACTGGTTGTTCATTATACGAATATTCTCGCTAACGGCTAAATTTACAAACTCTTTAATCAATTTCTAAAGAATCGGTCACTCAGCCGATAAAAAGACTGATCATTAAGAGAATCAACATGAACGTAAGAGAAATAGTCGAATCCCAGTTAACACAGAGAACCCAACCTGGTCGTCAGGTTTCAGGGAGTGCTGACTTCGCGCTATTTATGAGTCTTTTTAGTCAACCAGGCCCAAGCATTCAGGGCACAGCTGATGAACTCAATCAACACGAGCCGCACGCTGTGACTCGCCCGATTCAATTCACTCATTCAATTTCCGAAAACCCTACGGCCAATATCGCACTTTTGAAGGCACTAAGCCAAGAACCTTTAGCGGTAGGTGGCGCAATACAATACAACGCTGTTGAAGCCGTTGATAACCTACTCCTTGCAAAAGCCTAGGATACAAAACGCCCTCCCAAAAAGCGGCTTTAATTTGTTTTGAGACTTATTCCACACTGCTCAAATAAGTGACTCCAAGCTTGAGCATGGCGGATAGAGGCTTGTTTGTATCTCCCCCACACAGTGTTGGTATTTTCATCAAATTGAGAGAAAAAGCGCTTTAGTGCCTCTGGTTCTTCACTAGCAACGTTGCCCAGCTCTTTTAAATTAGGCAGCACCTGATAAGCGACTCGATTCACTCGGGCCATATAAGGCTGAATAATCTTGATATAGTACTTAGTAAATTGTTGTTTTAAATAAGCGATTGGCGCTTGGCAATTAGCAGCATTCACGTCCACTGCCTCAATAGCATTCGTAGCGTACTCTAAGCGTGTTGCAAGCACCTGAAGCGTCACCAGAAGCCTGCCTCCATACTCACTATCAAGCATAACTTTAAGATAGGCTTCAAATACTTTATTAGACAAGTTAGGCAGTGTTTGCAGGTTTTCGCCGATAATTACTAGCTCTGAAAAAGTACTCACAAGAGCTTGGTATTGAGACCGCTCTGGTGACATCGAAATCATCCCGTTAGATAGGCTAAAGAACCCCGCTGCCTCTTCCCCAGACCACATAGCATTTGCAAACGCTTTAGGTAATTCAGCTCGCTTAGTTCTAACGACCCCTTGCAGCTTAGTCATCAAACTTTCATTTTCAATAGTACATTGCTCTATGGCCTTTATGATCTTAAGCTCATAAAGGAAGCGCTGGCTCGAAGGCATCACTCTCCCAAGGATACTGTTCCTTTCTCCTGCGACCAACCCCACATCACATCGCTGCAACGAGAGAAACTCCAACAAACCAATATCAAATTTTGATAGCGGCATCGTTCGATCACGCAAATCAGGCAAGCGCAGTAAGCTTAAGTGGCTATCTGTTTCCAGCTCCTCAAGTTGAATCAGTTTAGAACGAGCCAGCGCTTCATGGTAGGATACTAGATGTTCTAACGGTCGAAATCGGTCATCGCAGCTGCATATCAGAAACGATGTAATTACTATTAAAACAGACTTAAATGACAACATATGAATCAACTACTCATAAAAAAACGCGAAGACATGTCTGAGACCCGCGTTGCCAAGGTGGTCTTTCCTAATACGACAAACCACTATGACACTCTATTTGGTGGCATAGCACTGCAATGGATGGATGAGGTCGCATACATTGCGGCGACTCGATTCGCTAGAAAACAGGTCGTTACAATATCCACTGAAAGAGTCGACTTTAATAAACCAATTCCAACGGGAATACTGGTTGAACTCGTTGCCCGAGTGGTAAAAGTCGGAAAAACATCACTAAAAGTTGAAGTTAACATCTATCTAGAACAGCTCCATAGTGACAAGGTCGAAAAAGCCATTACCGGACATTTTAACTTCGTCGCCGTTGATGAAGATAAACGCCCTACTCCAATATTTAACGATTAGACTCTTTTAGCGCTCTTCGCACCTTCTCTAGAACGCTCACCCAAATAAAAAGCCCTACGATATTACTATCATAGGGCTTTACGTTTTGAATACATAATTAGCTCAGTAAGTACTCGCGATAAAATCACCTTCAAGCACTCACTAACGCTTTTCACGCGCACTCTACTTCGCTTTATAAACGATACCTGGGTGACATTGAACGATATCAAAGTGCGAGGAAAGGCCACTTAACGCTTCAGATCCTCCAAGGAATAGATACCCTCCTGGATTAAGGCAGGAATGCATTCTACGTAAAATATCGAGCTTCGTTTCCGCCGTAAAATAGATCAGAACGTTACGACAAAAAATCACATCAAACTTACCCAGCGTGCTAAAAGGCTCAATTAAGTTTAAGAACTTAAACTCAACTCTCGTAGACAAATTTCGTTTTACTCGCCAAGTAGAATCATTAACTTTATCAAAGTATTTTCGCTGCATATCAGCGCCTAAGCCTCGCGCAATAGCCAAGCTGTCGTATTCAGCTTGTTTTGCATGCTGCAAGATATTAGTACAAATATCAGTTGCAACAATACGCTCCCCAGCTCGAAGAACACCAGGTTTTGAGGCTTTAAACTCTTCAATAACCATACTAATTGAATAAGGCTCTTGACCTGTCGATGAAGCAGCTGACCAAATTTTTAATGGCCTGTCTTTCATCTCGGGTAAGATCTTCTCTCTAAGTATGTTAAAAGGATGACTATCACGGAACCATAAAGTCTCGTTCGTCGTCATCGCATTGATTACTTCTTCTTTTAAGGCCTTATTTCGCCCCACTTCCAAAGTATCAACCAGCGCTTCTATTCGATTAAAGCCTTCACGTTCAAGGAGCTTCCCTAAGCGACTAGCAACTAGATACTGCTTATTTTCGCTCAAGGATATGCCACATACTTTTTGTAGATACTTTCTAAATCGATCGTATCCAGCAGGGGTAATTGCATTTGTACTACTGAACATAGGCCCCCCAAACAAAAGCCAAAACCACGCAATGCGCCAACATGTTATGCACTAACATAACTCCACAACTGAAGCGTCGTTACGCCTCTAAGCTTTCTTGAGCAGCTACGGTTTCTATCGCAATTTTAGCCAATTCGTCAGGCTGAAACTTAGCTAAGAAACCATCAGCACCTACTTTCTTAACCATTGCTTCATTAAATACGCCACTTAACGATGTATGCAATAGAATAAACAAGTCTTGGAGTCGACTATCATTACGAACTTCTGTCGTTAACGTATAACCGTCCATTTCAGGCATCTCGATATCCGAAATAACCATTGAGAACTGCGCCGTAATATCAACGCCCTCATCGACAAGATTTTTGAGATACGTAATGGCCTCTAAACCATCGCAAAGTACGGTCGTCGCAAAACCGACGTCTTCCATACAACGCTTGATCTGCTTACGAGCTACCGAAGAGTCATCAACAATAAGAATATGATGCTGCTTCGCATTTTTCTGGACTTCGCCCGTAACAATACCTTCTGAAATATGTTGTCTCGTTGGCGCTACTTCAGACAAAATCTGTTCAACGTCAATGATCTCAACCATTTCTTTTTCCACCTGACACACTGCTGTCAAGTAGTTATCATTCGACAAGCCTTTTGGCGGTGGCTGGATATCACTCCAGTTCATATTAACAATACGCTCGACACCGCGGACCAAAAAGCCCTGAATTCGTCGATTGTATTCGGTAATAATCACAAAACACTGGTCTATATTTTCGATTGGACTTGCACCTGTCGCGAGTCCTAAATCCAAAATAGGAATCGTTCCGCCGCGAATATGAGCAACACCACGAACGACCGAGCTACTATGAGGCATCGTTGTCAACTTAGGACATTGAAGCACCTCTTTCACTTTGAACACGTTAATCCCGTAAATCTGTTTACCGTTTAAGCGGAAAAGAAGTAACTCTAGGCGGTTCTCTCCGACTAATTGAGTGCGCTGATTAACACTATCGAGAACTCCAGCCATACATGCCTCCTGAAGTGCACATGTCTATTGAATATCACTATCATTGTGAATTACTTAGAACCAATGATAGAGTGATTTTAATCATTTTACTAATACCTTGTTACAACTCATGTAATTTAACAAAGAGCCAACAATGGATTCACTTTACCGATACAGTATCTTTATCCTACTCATTTTTTTCAATAACTGCTCCCATGCGACACAAATCGCTACGCAATTACAACAGTTCATCAATGAACATGAGATACCTAGGCTATCAAATATATACCCAAATGCAGAAATAAAGATCGAATTATCGAACAGTACTTCACTAGGTTACTTACCAAAGTGCAGTAACCCTATAACAATAAAGAACCAACGCCCGGACGCAACCAAACGAACAAACTACGCCATAAGTTGCGACACCCCCACTTGGAAATCCTTCGTCCCAGTTTCTCAATCGATTTTAATCGATGGTATCAAGACATCGGTACCAATTAGTCGAGGCTCCGTCATTACCCCTACAAACACGACGACTGGGAAAGTCGACATAACCACCATAAGAGGTCATCTCTACACAGCAAAAACACCACCCTATGGACTTGTCGCCTCTCGCAACATCCGAATAAACACTTTTATCACGGACAAAATTACAAAACAGCCCATTTTGGTAAAAAAAGGCGCTCGAGTGCTAATTACCGCGAGAAGCGGCCGAATTAGTGTAAAAATGAACGGCACGGCTCTGGAAGACGGTGCGAAAGGACAACAAATCAGAGTTAAAAACGCAAGTTCTGGGCGAATAGTGTACGGAAAAGTTGTCAGTGATAGCGAAGTTCTTGTAAACTATTGATTACTTCGTCAACAACCAGAATTAGTCGAAAAATTTTCTAAAGTTTTTTGTTTGGGAGTCGATAAAGTGGTCAACGGGCAGTTCTAGCGGAGGCGAGTCATGGCGATTAATATTTCAGGCCTAGGAAATCAAACCACTTTAGGCAAAAATGAAAAGATCCAGAAAGAGAATGTTGCAGAAAGCAACACAGCTTCTTCTGGCAGTAGTGTAAATGCTAAAGAGACCTTATCAGAAGATACGGTTCAACTTAGCGGTACTGCACAATCCTTACAAAGCAGTCAAGCTTCTTTAGGCGAAACGCCGGAAGTTGATATGGATAAAGTAGAGCAAATCAAGCAAGCACTTGCTGCTGGCGAATATAAAATTGATACTGAGAAGTTAGCAAGCAACTTGGTTGCGATGGACTCACTTTTTTAGTAGTTAAATTTTTATGATTCCGCTAGCCCCGATTTTCTCTAAGATTAAAAGCAATTTGCTAGAGCTAGAAGAGCTACTTGAAAAAGAGCGCTCTGCTCTGGCGACTAAAGATTCCGACAGAATCGAAAAGGTTGCCTCCCTTAAAAAGTCTCTTTTGGACGACATTGATACCCAAACACTTAAACACTCTCAAGTATTAAGAAAATTTAATATCGTTAATCAAAAAAACCAACAGACTTTTGATTTTAAAAAATGGCTTGCAGAACAGAGTAAAATGGACGATGTTAAATTACTTGTGGAAGAGTGTGAGTCCCTGCTAGAAAAGTGCAAGCTGGTCAATAACACCAACGCCAAAGTACTGAATACAGTACAAAAGCGCGATAAAGCCCTGCTTGAGATGCTTCAAGGTCATCACCACAAAAATAAAGTGTATACTCAATCGGGTGGCACCAAACCGATTAGCAGCAAACACACGCTCGGTAGAGCCTAACAAACTTAAGCTAACCTTCTAGGTTTTATTTCTCAAAAAAATCACCTAGCCCAATTAGCCCTAACTATTTGATATCTTGTATTTTATCGTTATAATCCTGCCATCTGATTCCTACTTAAAGTCAGACCAACGTCCCCATAGGTAAACAGGATATACCGGCCGCCTCCTAAGCAGCTATTCCAGGTTCGAGTCCTGGTGGGGACGCCATGCTAAGCGACAAGCACAGACCGACACCTAACACCTCCCCCTCAATAGCTCCATTGTTATTTACAAACTAAAGCTCTATCAAACGTACTGAATCTATAAACCAAACCCTCGAAAACAAAAAAGCCAGACAGTCTCCTGCCCAGCTCTTTTCACCAACCTTAAAGAAGTATTTAAAACGCGCTATTCCACTTCAATCACTTCGTAGCTATGCACAATGTTCACGCCGCCGCGTTCTAACATAAGCGATGCAGAACAGTATTCTTCCGCAGACAACTTCACGGCACGAGCCACTACACTTTCTTTGATTTTTCGACCTGTTACAACAAAATGCACGCGAATCTCTGTAAACACGGACGGTACTGTATCTGCTCTGTCTGCATCGACATGAGCAACACAAGAAACTACATCCTGACGCGATTTCTTGAGAATATTCACAACGTCGTAGGAAGTACAGCCGCCTAACCCAGCTAAAATCAATTCCATTGGACGAGGGCCTGCCGCTTGATTCCCATCTATTTCCACTTTAAAGCCAGATCCTGTTTCAGCTGTAAAATGAACATCTTCCTGCCAACTTACGTTTGTCTTCATAATGTAGTGTTCTCTCTTTTTCTATTCACCTTTTTAAAAGGTAAGTAACCTTTAGTACTTAACTAGCGAGATAGCTCTTAGCCAGCAAGGCAGCTCTTAACCGACCAAATAAACGCGCTTATTTGAATAATTCAGCCAGTTTATCACCAGGGTTATCAGCCTTCATAAAGGCCTCACCAACTAAGAAGGAGTGAATATCATTTTCTCTCATTGCAGCGACATCATCGCGAGTGTGAATGCCGCTCTCCGTTACAATCAGTCTATCTTTAGGGACATGCCCCATAAGTTCAAAAGTATGCTGTAAGCTGAGCTCGAACGTGTGAAGGTCGCGGTTATTAATACCAAGCAGCTCGGTATCTGTATATTCTAGAGCGAGATCTAACTCAGCTCGATTATGCACTTCCACCAGCACATCCATACCAAGGTCGCGTGCCATCGCATCCAATTTTCGTAATTGCTCACCTGACAAACACGCTGCGATCAATAGAATACAATCTGCGCCGATCGCCCTTGCCTCCATCACTTGATATTCATCAACTAGAAAATCTTTTCGAATCACAGGCAAATCACACGCGGCACGTGCCTCTACAAGAAAATCTTCATGGCCCTGAAAAAAATCTTTATCCGTGAGAACAGACAAACAAGCTGCTCCGCCTTTTTCGTAAGATTTAGCAATTTCCTTCGGCACAAAGTGATCACGAAGAATGCCTTTACTTGGAGAGGCTTTTTTAACTTCCGCTATAACAGCCGCTTTACCTTGCGAAATTTTCGCACGCATGGCTTTCGCAAATCCACGAGGTTTATTATGGGCATTTGCCGCTGTGACCGCGATTTCAAGATTAGACAAAGGAGTACGCTGTTGGCGCTCTTCAATTTCTTCGTACTTGCGAGCAATAATCTTTCTTAAAATTGTAGGTGTGTCAACTTGCATAGTGTGTTCTCTAACCGATATAAAATATTATTTTTCCACTTTTTTAAAGCAACGAGTAAAACTCGCAAGCTCAGACAGTTTTACTTTGGCTAACCCTCCGCCAATTACGTCTTCAGCTATAGCAACGCCTTCTGCTAATGTATCCGCGACACCAGAAACGTAAATCGCAGCACCTGCATTCAATGCAACAATATCACGTGCCGGATTCACTTTTCCTTTTCCTTCCAGCGCCGATTTCACCAACACTAGGCTTTCTTCCGCATTAAATGCCATTATCGGCTCTAATGATTGAAGTTCGAGGTTAAATTGTTCTGGGGTGATCGTGTACTCGGTAATTTCACCGTCTTTAAGTTCGGCTACAAAAGTGGGAGCAGCAATACTAATCTCGTCCAAGCCATCTTCTGAGTGCACAACCATAACGTGCTCACTGCCAAGTTCTTTTAGCACTTCTGCAATTGGTCGAACCCATTGCTTGCCAAAAACGCCCATCACTTGAGCTTTTGCACCGGCAGGATTTGTCAAAGGCCCCAGCAAGTTAAACAGGGTTCTTGTTGCCATTTCCTTACGTGGCCCTACAGCGTGCCTCATGGCAGAATGGTGGTTAGGCGCAAACATGAAACCCAACCCAATTTCTTCTACACAACGGCTGACTTCTTCAGCGCTTAGGCCAAGATAAATTCCAGCTTGCTCCAATAGATCAGCACTGCCCGATTTCGACGAAACAGAACGCCCACCATGCTTAGCAACTTTACCGCCTGCCGCAGCAACGACAAAAGCAGAGGCCGTCGAAACATTAAATAATTTGCTGCCGTCGCCGCCTGTTCCACAAGTATCAACGACATGATCCTGATTAAGCTCGACTTTCGTAGACAATTGTCGCATTACTCTAGCCGCAGCGGTAATTTCAGCAACCGTTTCCCCTTTCATACGAAGAGCAATAAGAAATCCACCTATCTGAGCAGGCGTTGCCTGCCCTGTCATGACTTGCGTCATAACGGTCATCATTTCTTCACCAGTTAAGTTTTGTCGCTCGACGACTTTCGCAATGGCGTTTCGTATATCCACTCGCTTTCTACTCCTAACGCTTAAGAAAGTTGGCCAACAACGCATGACCATGCTCTGTTAAAATAGATTCAGGGTGAAATTGTACACCCTCAATATCAAATTCTTTATGCTGAATCCCCATAATCTCATCCAGCACACCATTCTCATCTTCTGTCCAAGCCGTTATTTCTAAGCAATCAGATAAAGCCGCGCTATCAATAACAAGGGAGTGATATCGTGTTGCTGTGAATGGGCTGGGTAAACCACGAAATACTGAGCTATCGTTGTGCAGTATTGGGGACGTTTTACCATGCATTACTGTTTTAGCACGAATTACCGTTCCACCAAAGACCTGACCTATACTTTGGTGGCCTAAGCAAATACCCAATATCGGCTTTTTACCTGCAAAGTGCTCAATGACCTCCAAAGAGATACCCGCCTCGTTGGGCGTACACGGCCCTGGTGAGATAACAATATGCGTCGGATTCAACTGCTCAATTTCCTTGAGTGAAATACTGTCATTTCGGTACACCTCAACAGTTTCACCTAACTCCCTAAAATATTGAACCAAGTTATAGGTAAAGGAGTCAAAGTTATCAATCATCAATAGCATATAAACGGTTCGTTCACTCATGTTGATAAAAATTAAGCCATTAGGAAAGTGCGAATAAGTCTTATAGGATTCAGTCTTAGCAGAGAAACGGTCTAGTAACGCGAGAGTGGGCAGGATTGTTAATACCTTTAATCACTCTTAAAAAATAAACGGTTTATCTGAAAGCCCCAAAGGCAGTGTGTATTTCGAGTCAAACCTGCGCTCCCTTTATTCTTGTTAACTTTTTTACCAATACATTCAATATTGGACCGCAAAGCCTACCTCGAATAGAGAAGAAATACTCACACGCTGAATTCAGTGAACTTGTTCGCGCCTCTTCTAGGCTAATAACAAAAGAAAAGCATTCTACACGCTCAATTAATCACTGTCTTCTACCGAATAGACCCTATCGGTAACTTGAATATTAGCGTCCAAAAAATGATAAGATCTTTTCTTATACTAATGCAGTGTCATCCGTCTAAAAATAAGGCTAAAAAATGAACTGGCAGGACTTACAGGCGTACCTCGGTTTAGGAAACACCCAGATGCACTGGGCCATTCAATTATGCATTGTCTCGTTTACTACGTTTCTTACCAGCTACATTGTAAAACGGACATTGAAACGATTGGAATTGCAATTATCCAAGACAAAAACACCATGGGACCATATTCTCATTAAGGCCGCGCGACGTCCGCTTATTGCCTTTATCTGGCTTATCGGCTTGATCATTATCGCCGAAATATTTCGTACGAAATTTGACGATCGTATTCACGACATCATCTCATTATGCCGCGAAGTCGGCATCATAGCCCTAATGTCTTGGTTTTTATGGCGCTGCATCAAGGGCGTTGAACACATCCTAACGTCACCTGATAAAGTCAAAAAGACCGTTGATATCACGACAGCAAGCGCGGTAAGCAAGCTACTTAGAGCGTCTGTCGTTATTATCGGCATCCTGATCGTTATGCAATCGCTTGGTTATAGTATGTCGGGGGTACTCGCATTTGGTGGCGTAGGTGGTATAGCGGTCGGCTTTGCAGCAAAAGATTTACTCGCAAATTTCTTTGGTGGTCTAATGATATATTTAGACAGGCCTTTTGCTGTCGGAGACTGGGTTCGCTCCCCGGACCAAGATATTGAAGGCACCGTTGAAAATATTGGCTGGAGGCAGACTCGCATTCGAACCTTTGACAAACGCCCCCTATATGTTCCGAACGCCACTTTTTCGACTATCTCTGTTGAAAACCCATCGCGTATGACCAATCGAAGAATAAAAGAGACCATTGGCGTGAGGTATGACGATGCAGACAAGCTTTCAACCATTGTCGATAAAATCAAGCAGATGATTGAAGCGCATCCAGAGTTAGACACTAACCAAATATACATGGTTAATTTCAATCAATTTGGCCCCTCATCTCTAGACTTCTTTATCTATACGTTTACCAAAACGGTAGATTGGAGGACCTACCACAAAGTCAAACAAGATGTCCTTTTCAAGGTTATGGACATCATTACCAATGAAGGGGCTGAGATCGCCTTCCCAACTCAAACGCTGCATATACAAAAAGACTCTGAATAACAGAGTCTTTTTTGAGCTTTTAGCTTAAATGAAAGCGTTATGCGACGTCACAGTCAGCACTTTCGTTACATGAGAAGCTCTGCTAAGTCGTCGATAACCACGTCGGGATTGAGCGTCGAAAGCTCAATCCCATGATTGTAGCCATAACTCACTAAGACGCTTTTGAAGTTTGCGGCTTGCGCCGCTCTGGCGTCAGCGACCGAATCGCCAATCATTAGACAACGTTCAGGCGCGGCCTCTATCGATTCAGAACAATGCAGCAGAGGAACTGGGGAGGGCTTTTTCTCCTCTAATGTGTCGCCACCTAGCTGCCAACTGAAATAATCACTGAGTCCAAAATGCTCAAGTATCGGCTTTACAAATACACTTGGCTTATTGGTAATAAGCGCCATAGGAACGCCATTATATTTAAACGCCTTCAATAAGGCCTCGACATTAGGATATAACGTCGTGTTCTCACTCACAGACTCAAAATACGCCTTTAAGAAAGCACTGTGGCAAGATTCATGAGTGTCTATCGATATGCCTGACCACTCCAATGCTTGCGAGACAAGCTTTGAGGAACCAAACCCTACCCAAGCTCTTGCTCTCTCTTCTCCAGCTTTGGCTGCACCAACACTTTGCAATGCAATATCAAGCGCTTTTGAAATATCAGGAACACTGTCAATCAATGTACCATCCAAATCAAAACACACTAGATCGGGCCAACCCTCAAATAAAGACATTAGGTGTTTAGGTACCCTCACTTCAATTCCCCTTAGACTGAAACACTTGCAAGCTCTGCTCTCATCGCGTCAATCACCGCTTTATAATCTGGCTTACCAAATATAGCCGATCCTGCAACGAAGGTATCCGCACCAGCACGAGCAACTTCCGCGATATTTTTTTCGCTGACGCCACCGTCGATTTCAAGTCGAATATCGTATCCACTTTCATCAATAAGTTTGCGAGCTTCTTTTAATTTATCAAATGTAGCGGGGATAAATTTTTGACCACCGAAGCCAGGGTTAACAGACATCAACAGCACCATGTCCACTTTATCCATAACATACTGTAGTTCGCTCAGAGGCGTTGCAGGATTAAACACAAGCCCCGATTTACAGCCGCCTTCTCGTATCATTTGCAATGAACGATCAATATGCTCACTTCCTTGAGGATGAAACGTAATCATACTTGCGCCCGCTTCAATAAAATCCCCAATGATTCGGTCTACTGGCTTCACCATTAGATGAACATCGATATCGGCAGTAACACCGTGTTTTCTAAGTGCTTTACACACCATTGGACCAATGGTTAAATTTGGAACGTAGTGGTTATCCATTACATCAAAATGGATCATATCCGCTCCTGCTTCCAAAACATTATCTACTTCTTCGCCTAAACGGGCGAAGTCAGCAGCTAAAATGGAAGGGGCAATAATAAAGTCTTTCATATCTGGCTCCGACAATGACACAATAGCCGCTATAGTATCAAAGGCTCTTAGCATAAGTACCGAATCTATGAAGAAAAAAGTACTCTACCTACTTATATCTGCACTTTCTATATCAGCACTTCCCTCGTTCGTACTTGCCGCAGATGACGACGCAACACCGGAGACGCCAACTTCTTCAAAAGGAGAGTATGTTAAGCCCACGCCACAGCAAACTCGGATTAAAGGTTTAATTCTCAGGCTTCAACCAAATTACTCACATGAAATTGAAACGATCGATGATGGAACCGAGGACTTTCTAGGCCTATTTAATGAATCGGGAACAGGCGATCCCCAAGGTTGTGTTCTGTTTCTTCACGAAGACCACGCTCACCCAGATTGGCCTCAGGTTATCTCGCCACTTAGACGAAACCTTCCATCTCATAGCTGGTGTACTCTGTCCATTGAAGTACCCGACATAGCAGGTCGAGCAACCCCTACCACCGTTCCAAGTAATGATTCCGATAGTGATTCAGACAACTCGTCGCCAACACCTCCAACAGATGGCGGTGTCACACTGACAAATGAACAAAAAGTATTCGACCGAATTGATGCGGCTCTTGCGTTAATTCGTGAAAAAGGCTATCAAAACGCAGCCTACTTGGGACATCGCTCTGGCGCGGCGTACGCCCTAAAATACGTTGCCGATAGAGGGATTGCAGGCCAAGCACTTATTCTTGTAGATATAAAAACGGTTCCTCCGGCTTCCGAATATCAGCTTAGCCAAAGTATAGAGAGCCTCAGAATTCCTGTGTTGGACTACTATTTTGATCGCTTACCATCGGACCATAGATTTGCACAATGGCGTCAACAAGCTTCGAACAAACGAAGAAACTCATCAGATGCGTTCGTGCAAATCGATGCATTGCCTGACGCCCGATTCGGGAATTCAGCCGACAAACGCTTAGAGCAACGTGTGTGGGGGTTTCTAAAGCAAAACACAACACAGTCTTCACAAAACAAAGAACTGCCTGAATTCAAGAAAGGGCTTTTCTATAAAAGCCCTGTGGAATAAACGTTAAATACAATAATAATGCTAAAAAGAATACTACTTCCTGGATTTTTTTATCATTTCATACGCAGATTGAATCTCTTGAGTCTTTTGTTTCGCATGCTCAATCATTTCATCTGGAAGCCCTTTTGAACTTAATTTATCTGGGTGATTCTGACTCATTAGCCTTCTGTAAGCCTTTTTAATCTCGGAGTCAGACATGCTTTTCGTGACACCTAAAAGCTGATAAGCAGAATCCAGTAGATCTGCGGATGTCTCTGCACCTTGTGCATTCTGGTAACCCTGTCGAAAATGAAATTGCTGTTTAACTCTTTCATGAATCGCATCAAACTGACTAACACTGATCCCTAAATGCGCGCATATTTGAGAAACAAGTGCTTTTTCCTGAAGACTAAAGTGGCCATCTGCATAGGCAGACACCAGCAATGTATCGACCAAAGATTGAATCAATAAGTCAGAGGACACCGCTTGACGAAAATGAGTCAGCAAACTATTTAGGTCAAAATTTGCATCTTTGCCCTCATTAAATAAACGCTGCGCTTCTTTTTGCGCCTCAGGCGACAGGCGCAACTGCTGCATTACAGCTTGAGCCAGCTGGATCTCTTCTTGGGAGACTTGTCCATCGGCTTTCGCCAGTCGTCCCATAAGAATAAAAAGCGTTCTAAAATAAGCTTGTTGCTGCTCTCTTATGCCCGCCCTACTAAACGTAAAGCCGCTTTTACCTTTTTTAGTGTATTCGTCGGCAGCCGCGCCAACAATAAAGCCAGCTACGGCCCAAAGGAAGTTACCAGCAAATAGGCCCACCAGCGCGCCAATTACTTTCCACATATTAGATATTTCTCCAGAATCGGTAGCTCATACGGGATGGTTAGATTATCATTTGTCACTTAGGGAACAAAACTCTCACTGCAAGGTCGAAAATCCCACTTTAGATAAACAACTTATCTTACACAAAGTGGTTTTTACAAGTTAACTTGTCTTATTTCCCTTTTGGCCTCTTGGATGTAATTCCAATGAGCAGATGAAACATTAACTAAGTATATCTTGAATGGCGATCTGTTTACGTAACTGTTTTTTCATTTTCCCAACTTTCTTCATATTTTCCATTGCACAAGCAAATGAGTGGGACTGGGTACCTAGAGAATCCCTCACCACATCTCAAAAAGCGTCTCTCAACAAATATTGCAGCGGCGCTTACATTGATAATTGGCGGGTACCTGACGGAGAACAAACACAGCTACTCGCTGACGTGATTTATAGAGACGCCTCCGGTAATGTCCATATGAAAGGGCAAGCAGAGCTCATTCAACCGGAAAGCACACTGGAAGCCGATACCATAGATGGTACTCCGAATCAATTTTATCAAGCCAACGGTGATGTCACGCTCAGAGCAAAAAACCAAATAATACGAAGCGATTCTAGTCAACTATCCGAAGAGGGCTCACTACAAGACTCTGAATTTAACAACGCCCGCTTTCTTTCACATAACCAAGGTATTCGCGGGGAAGCAAAGTCTCTCGTAAAAAGCCAAAGCGGTGTGATTTTCATAAAAGAAGGATTTTACACATCGTGCGAACCCAACTCGTCAAGCTGGGAGCTCTATGGCAGTAGCATTACCTTAGACCCTAATACAGGATTCGGAACCGCCAAACACGTACAAATTCGTATTGATGGCAACCCCATATTTTATTTCCCTTGGCTACGCTTTCCTATTGATAGCCGCCGTCAAACTGGCTTTTTGTTTCCATCCTTTGGTTATTCGTCAGACGAGGGGTTTAGCGTTTCAGCGCCTTTTTACTGGAATCTAGCCCCTAACTATGACGCAACAATTACGCCTCATTTTGTTGAAAATGAAGGGGAAGGTGTTGATGTTGAGTTCAGGCATTTAAGCCCCTATGGCACAACGACGATTGAACAGTCCACTTTCATTGACGAGCATGTCGGTGAAAAAACACTGAGAAAATTCAACACCGAGCAAACATTTAATCAATATCTAAGCGCCGGACTATTGATCGAAGACAACCCTACAAAAGACGGTGTTCCACTTAAAAACACAACGTCTTTAGGGGAAAAAGACAATTACGAACACAGTGCATTTGTTAATTTCAACGCAGGGAACTTTTCTGCAAAGGTGACACAAAAAGAATACCAAACGCCTGACGAAGATGAAGACCGTCCTCTAGAATGGTTACCACGCATTGATGCCTCCTACCAATACGCTAATACGTGGTTCAATTATAAACCAGTATTCCAATACACTGATTTTCTAGAGCCTGATGAAGAGGATGTAGACGGCGAGCGTACCGTACTAAATCAAACCATTGAATTAGAAGCCAGTAACGCTTGGGGGACATTATCGCCAGGTATATTACATCAATATCGTGACTATAATCTTTATTCTTATACTGACGAAGAAGAGTCTACATCAACCCTTGATCACCTGTCGTATTACCTCGATGGCGAAGTCGTATTTGAAAGAAGCTTTAAACTAAGCGACCAGATCTGGAGACAGACATTGACGCCTAAGTTTACCTATTTATACGCCCCCTATTTAGATCAATCAGATATACCTGATTTCGATGCCAGTGAAACAACGCTTACCTATAGCACTGCATTCAACCATACAAGATTTAGCGGCAACGATCGTATTGGGGATACCAATCAAGTAGCATTCGGGTTAGAGAGTAAATTTTACGACGGTAATGGCAGTGAACGCTGGGCATTCAAAGCGGGTCAAGTATTTTATCAAGAAGATCGACGCGTAGACATCAGCGGAAACACGGGAGATGTGGTAGACGATGATCCAAGAAGTTCATTGCTTACTTCCATAACATACAAAAATGGTAGCCTTTTCAGTCTAACTAACAACCTTAACTACGACCTTGATGAGGAGCTTATTGACCTAGCTCAAATATCGATGACGCTTACACCTGACAGCGGGGTTGTGTTGAAAAGCTCTTTCTCTTATGAAGAAGAGGAAGATGAGACAACGGGTAAGCCAGTTGGAACAACCAAGCAATCGAATATTTCTGCAATTGTTCCACTAAACCAGAACTGGCACCTTTTCCACCAACAAACCTATGATTTATTGGAACATAAAGAAACAAAGAAGGTCACAGGACTAGGCTTTGAAAATTGCTGTGTCAAAATGGCGCTAAGCTATCAAAGCTGGCTTAACGATAGCAGCGAGCTAGACCAAGGCATCTATTTACAATTTATATTAAGAAGTTTAAGTAACGTCGGTAGAGAAAACTCTGATCTCTCAAGCGTCGCTAAAGACTATTGGAATAACGGAAACACCGGATACTAAACATGATGAAAAAGCTCTTTTTGCTGTTGAGCATAGTAGTAACAATGAACTCTCCACTTTTCGCCGCCCCAAAGCTATTAGATGGGGTCGTCGCAATCGTTGACTCTCAGCCGTTACTTGAAAGCGATATTAATACACGATTTCAAGTCATTAAGGACCGGATTCCCGGTGGTGTGATGACAGCAGGCATTCGCCGCCAGATTCTCAATCAACTGATCGAAGAAACCGTACAAATCAACTACGGCAAGCGTCTTGGAATTCGGATCCCGCAAGAAAACACCGATGCAGCAGTCTTAAACGTAGCGCAAAAGTTTTCAACTGATTTAGGCGGCCTTAAACAACTTCTCAGTCGCCAAGGTATTGACTACAGCCGATACAGACAGCAAATTGAGAACGAAATTCTCATCAATGCTGTTAAGCAACGTGTAATAAAAGACAGAATATCCATTACTGAACAGGAGATTTCAGATTTTATAAGCGCGAGTCAAAACACTCAATCAAGTAAAAATGAGCTGCACTTACGCCACATTATTGTGAGAGCAAAAAACGAAACAGAAGCGTTGGCTAAAATAAAACAGATCGCAAGTGGTATTGCATCTGAAAATGACTTCATCAATCAGGCGATCACCTATTCCGATGGCCAATTTGCGTTAGAAGGTGGAGACTTAGGCTGGAGACCCGTTTCTCAACTACCCGCCCTATTTACCAAGGCAATTAATACCCAAAAAGGCCCATTAATAGGCCCACTAAAAAGTAATGCTGGTTACCACTTACTTTGGGTCATTGAAAAGCGTTCAGCGAATGTACAGCTCCAAGCACAAACAAAAACAAGGCACATTCTTTTACAACCAAACGAGATTCGTACAGAGCAACAAACAGTAGCACTTATTAATGAACTTTATAAACGCGCAATGTCTGGAGAAGATTTTGCAGGCCTTGCAAGCGAATACAGTGATGACCAAGGCTCCACCCTTCAAGGGGGCGACTTAGGCTGGGTTAAACTAGGAATGATGGTGCCTGCTTTTGAAAAAGTTATGACAGCAACGAAAACAGGCGCTGTCAGCAAGCCTTTTAGATCCCAATTTGGCTGGCATATTTTGAAAGTAGAAGACCGCAGAAAAGAAGACATTAGCGAGTCTGTCAAACAACAACAAGCCGAGAAAGCACTTGTTGCACAAAAACAAGATTTTGTTCTTAGCAATTGGCTCGATGAGTTGAAGGAGAGCGCCTTTATTGATGTAAAAGGCCCACGCGTTAAATAACGCACATTAAAACAGTGAAACAAACATCATTTAGGTAAATAACAATGCCTCAAACATCTTTCCCTATCATTGCAATCACATCGGGCGAACCGGCTGGTATAGGCCCAGATATTATAATAAGCGCGTCTCAAGACGCGTTTCCGGCTCGTCTTATTGTTCTTGCCGACCCTGCGGTTATCGAAGCACGAGCAAATGCACTGGGCATCGATATTCATATTAATATCTGTTCGTCAGTTGACGACTGCCCCGTTCACAAGTCTGGTAGCATCGATATCCTTCCTATTTCAGCATCTGCTCCCGTCGAAGCTGGAGTGCTTGATGTTAAAAATGCACCTTATGTACTAGAGACTTTGTCGGAAGCAGCGAAGGGGTGCCTAGACGATCGATTCGACGCTATTGTGACACCGCCTGTTCACAAAGGCATTCTATGTGAATCAGGCGAGCACTTTTCTGGTCATACTGAGTTTTTCCAGACGCTCTGCAACTCACCACAAGTGATTATGATGCTTGCAAGCGACGCAATGAAAGTAGCACTGGTAACCACTCACCTACCTTTGAAAGACATTTCTGACGCCATCACTCCAGATACCATTCGTCTGGTTGCACGTGGTTTAAATAAAGACCTAATCAATCGCTATGGAATCACTAAGCCGACTATCCTAGTCTGTGGCTTGAACCCACATGCGGGTGAGGACGGCCACTTAGGAATGGAAGAAATTGAGATTATTTCCCCTACCCTAGACAGCTTAAGAAACGAAGGGATCAACCTTATTGGCCCTCTGCCAGCCGATACGTTATTTACAGAAAAGTATCTAAAAGAGGCCGATTGCGTGTTGGCCATGTATCACGATCAAGGACTGCCTGTGTTAAAATACTCAGGATTCGGTAACGCCGTTAACATAACGCTTGGCTTGCCGATTATTCGAACGTCTGTTGACCATGGTACTGCATTAGATTTAGCTGGCACAGGCCAAGCAAATGACGGCAGCCTCAAAGTCGCAATCACGCACGCCATTGAAATGGCCAATAACGCTAAAAAAGCGTCAATATAAAAAGTATCCAGATGAGCAAAGCACAACCACATAAAGCCAGAAAACGATTTGGCCAAAACTTCTTACACGATATGGGAATTATTCGTCGTATTGTTGCATGCATTGCGCCAAAAGAAGGCCAACGTGTCGTCGAGATCGGCCCAGGTAAAGGCGCATTAACAGAAGGCATTATTAGTGCGACAAAAAGCATGGATGTTGTGGAATTAGACCGAGATCTGATTCCAATTTTAAAAGTAAACCTGTTTAAATATCCAGACCTTCGCGTCCATGAAGCCGACGCTATGAAATTCGACTTTAGGCAGCTTGCAACCGAAGGAAATATTCGAGTCGTCGGTAACCTCCCCTACAACATTTCGACACCGCTCATATTCCATCTCCTAGAACAAGCTGATGTCATCGACGATATGCACTTTATGCTTCAAAAAGAAGTAGTCGATAGACTTGCAGCACGCCCGGGCGACAGTCTCTATGGACGTTTAAGTGTTATGGCGCAATATTTTTGCAGTGTAGAGTCGCTGTTTATTGTCGGGCCAGATTCATTTGACCCACCGCCAAAAGTCGACTCCGCAATTGTACGCATGACACCCTATACGACACTTCCCGTTGTCGCTCACGATCTAAAAGGTCTTGAGGACACGGTTAGAATAGGTTTCCAGCAGCGCAGAAAAACTCTGCGAAACAATTACAAAGGAACACTCACAGCAGAAGAGCTCGAGTCGATTCAGATCGATCCGACACTCCGCCCTGAGCGTCTAGATGTCCCTGATTTCGTTCGTATTGCCAATTATCTGCATGAAAAGAAGGCATTATAATGGAAGAATACGATATCGTCGTGACCGTACGAACAGAGTATATCTCTGCTCAATCAGAGCCGTCCGACAACCGCTATGTATTTGCTTACCACATAACCATGACAAATTGCGGTAACCAGCCCGCAAAACTTGAGTCTCGCCATTGGGTGATAACCAATGGCGATGAAAGGGTTCAGGAAGTCAAAGGTGAAGGGGTAGTAGGCGCTTTTCCACATCTAGCCCCTGGCGAGTCCTACCAATACTCAAGTGGCACGGTCATGGACACGGTTGTTGGAAGCATGCACGGAAGTTACCAGTTCATCGCAGACGACGGAACAAGGTTTGATGCAGGCATCAAACCTTTTACTCTGGCTGTTCCAAATCAGGTCCATTAGAGAGTCGTCAATGAATATGCCTACACGGATTCCGCTTTATCTCTACGCAGGATAGTCAGTATGTCTACTTATGCCATTGGCGATTTACAAGGTTGTCTAACACCATTATTGACGCTACTCGATTTAATTGAATTCTCTCCAGATAAAGATCGTCTATGGTTTGCCGGTGATTTAATCAATCGTGGACCTGAGTCTCTCGAAACCCTCCGGTTCGTGAAGTCTCTGGGAGATAAGGCAACCGTTGTTCTTGGCAATCACGATCTGCATTTGCTTGCGGTCATGCGAGGTCACGCAAGCCTAAAGCGCAATGATACACTGGCAGATATTTTACTGTCAGAAGACCGAGATGAACTAATGGAATGGCTACAAAGCCGCCCATTGTGCCATATAGATAACGTCTTGAAATTTGTCATGACGCACGCTGGTATTCCTCCTTGCTGGGATAGCATTGAAACTCAACGCTACGCACAGGAAGTTGAACGCACGCTTAGCTCTGACAGAATTGATGATTTTCTGGCTGTCATGTATGGTAATAAGCCAGATCAATGGGACGACAACTTAATTGGAATGGACAGGCTTCGCACAATAACGAATTACCTAACCCGTATGCGTTTTTGTACTGAAAGCAGTCAACTTGAGTTCAAATCAAAAGAGGGACCAACCTCCGCAATAAGTGGCTATGCCCCTTGGTTTTCCTACCCGAGAAAAAAAGCAGACGATTACGACGTGATTTTTGGTCATTGGGCTGCATTAGAAGGAAACACCTACAAAGAGCATATACACGCATTAGATACAGGTTGTGTATGGGGCGGTGCATTGACCGCGATGAGATTAGAAGATAAAACCCTCTATAGCACACCATGCCCAACTTAATTAAAGATAGTAATATGTTTATAGTGGCATCGTAGAGTAGCCACCACAAAATAGCCTTAGAATACGCAGAACAACAAGAATCAATGGCTAAACACCATAGAAACGTAAAAATAACCAATCATTAGACATTCAATCAGCAGAGAGAAAGCATGACTTATAAGTGTATTGATATAACCGATGCTCTTCCAATCATAGAAAAAGAAGTTATTGTCGTCGATATTCGCGATGCCGTCAGCTATCAGACAAGCCATATGCAGGATGCGATCAACCTCAATAATGACAATGTTGAAGCTTTTATTAACAACTCTGATAAAGCCACTCCTGTGATCGTATGTTGTTATCATGGCAACAGCAGCAAAGGCGCCGCTGAATACTTAGCTGCCCAAGGTTTTGCTGATGTCTACTCTTTAAATGGCGGTTTTAGCCAATGGAGTGCCATGTATCCTGAACAATGTGAGTTCGGTGCATAATACTAGTCATTCACCACAACGCTTATTAGTAAGCCCCCTTAAAAGAACATAAGCGGCAAATCGAGAGAGTAATGGGAAAAAAAGTCTATCTGGTTGGCGGTGCTGTCAGAGATGCACTTCTAGGGCTTCCAGTCTACGACAAAGACTGGGTTGTTGTTGGGTCAACGCCAGAGGAAATGGTATCTGAAGGCTATCAAGCGGTAGGCAAACAATTCCCTGTCTTTCTACATCCAAAAACAAAAGAAGAATACGCCCTTGCACGAAAAGAGCGTAAGTCTGGTCAAGGGTACACAGGCTTTATTTGCGACTTCGCGCCAGACATCTCACTCGAAGAAGACTTAGAACGTCGAGACCTTACCATCAACGCTATTGCAAAAGACAATAACGGGCGCCTTTATGACCCTTTTCACGGCACACAAGACATAGAGAACAGAGTTTTTCGCCATGTGTCCGATGCCTTTGTAGAGGACCCTTTACGAGTTCTCAGGGTAGCTCGATTTGCAGCAAGGTTCCAAGACTTCGAGTTTCGCATCGCGAATGAAACACTTAGGCTAATGAAAGACATTAGTGCATCAGGTGAACTAACCGCCCTCACTCCCGAAAGAGTATGGAAAGAAACCGAAAAAGCCCTAGGGTACCCACACTTCCTTACCTATTTCAAAATACTCAATCAAGTCGACGCAACAACAAGTATTTTTCCAGTCCTGACGACGCACATTACTCAACCACAGAACCTTGGAAAAATATCATCAGATAAAGAGTTAACAAGCGTTGAAAGGTGGGCCTTACTGTGTAGCGGGTTAGAAATACATCAACTACAAGCACTTAATGCAAATCTAAAAGTCCCCAATGAATTTAAATGGCTGAGCGAAACACTCTGCGATTTTCTAAAAAACAAAACACTACCCCTTTCTGGCGATAACTGGGAAGCATGGCTTACACAAATATCTGCACTAAAAAAGCCAGAAAGATACTACCAATTAACCTATTTAATATCATTGGTAGTAGACGTTCACTCCAAACATTGGGTTTCACTTCTCGCACAAGCACAATCAATATCTCCTAAAGAGTTGATGTCGCAAGGCTATACAGGGGCAGAATTAGGTAATGCAATTAAGAAAGCAAAAGCGGATGCCATTGACTCTATTACCGATAACCCGCTAATTAACGGGTTCGATAAATCTTAACTCCGACGCTTCTTGCAGCAGACACTGCACCAGGTTTACGAAGCGTCATAAGAATTGATTCAAATTCGAAAACATCCATTAGCTTTGCACAAAGCCGTTCCGCTAAGGTCTCAATTAATTCGAAGGTATTCTCTAGACAATATTGTTTAATAAAATTCGATATTGCCTCATAGTCGAGCGTCTTCGACAAATCATCCGTTGCGGCAGCAGGACGGTTATCGTGAGCCATTTCTAAATCAAAAACCAAATTTTGAAGAATTTCTTTTTCCCAATCATACACACCAATCACGGCGTCAACGTGCAGGCCTTCTATCAACACAAGATCTTTCATATTACATCCATTGCCTTTTTAAATTCGATACGACGTCACTGGAAACCTTTGCACGACACCACAAGAAAGCCTCGTTTTGGAGAGCGCAGTCGTCACGCAAAGGTTTCCACTCGTTTTAAACGCCAATAGCCTCAAGATCAGACAAAGGCCAGCGCGCCCTAATTGAAAGGTTTAACGGAGATGATTGTCCCGCTTTCAATCGTTGAGCGCCAGCATACGCAATCATTGCGCCATTATCAGTACAAAACTCCGGTCGCGCGTAGAACACACTACCACCTATTTTTGCTAATTTTGATTCCAGCTGTTCACGAAGCCTTTTATTGGCACTCACACCACCGGCTATAATCAAGCGTTTAAGACTTTCTTGCTCAAGTGCTCGACGACATTTGATTACTAAGGTATCAACAACCGCTTGCTCAAACGCAAGCGCAATATCAGATTTAAATTGTTCATTAAAACGCTCGTCATCGAGCGCTTCGTGTACCGCTGTTAGAAAGGCCGTTTTCAACCCACTAAAACTAAAATCCAGTCCAGGGCGGTCTGTCATGGGGCGAGGAAACTTTATCCCCGAATCTGGGTTTCCATGCTCTGCAAGTGACGCTATATACGGTCCACCTGGATACGGCAGTCCGATCATCTTTGCGGCTTTATCAAACGCTTCTCCAGCAGCATCGTCCAAAGACTGCCCTAATAATTTATACTTACCAATGGCATCTACTCGCACAAGCTGAGTGTGCCCACCCGAAACAAGCAACGCTATAAATGGCATATCAGGTCGTTCATCTTCCAGCATAGGCGCTAATAAGTGGCCTTCCATGTGATGAACCCCTAATGCAGGAATATCGAGAGACATCGCTAAAGAGCGCCCTATCGTCGCCCCCGCCATTAATGCCCCCACTAACCCTGGGCCGCTGGTAAAGGCAATCGCACTCAAATCAGCTTTAGTTAAACCAGCCTCTTCTAATACGTCATCAATAAGAGGCAATGTTTTTCGAACATGGTCTCGAGACGCCAATTCTGGGACAACACCGCCATACTCTGCATGTTGCTCAATCTGCGAATAGATTTTATGTGCTAGCAACCCAGCGTCCGTATCATAAATCGCAATACCTGTTTCATCACAGGAAGTCTCAAGACCTAGTACTTTCATTATGTTCTCTCTCGATACATTTGCCGCGCATTGTACCTCAATTGTGAGGCTGTTTTGTATCATGTTTGATTTTTATATAGACAGCTCTTGATCAGCTCTATATAATCTCGCGCGTTTTAACGTTTAATCAAAAGGCAGGTGATTCTAATTTCTTCGCTCACACAGTAGCGAAAACCTAGGCTTAGAAATAAAAAGTACCTAGTTAAAAATGCACTATTATTCCAATCTAATCCGATTTTCATTCTCTGATTAGTTTCAATTGATAGTGGTTAGTAGCAGGTCGAACCGCCATACGGCATCATATTGATCAAAATATGAGGAAGTCTGGTACAAAAATCTGTATCATTCGTGCCGTTTATTTTAAACGTATAAACCCAATTTAAGGTGATATTAATGCCATCAGTAAAAGTTAAAGATAACGAACCATTTGACATCGCTCTACGTCGTTTCAAGCGCTCTTGTGAAAAAGCAGGCGTTCTTGCTGAAGTACGTCGTCGCGAGTGCTATGAGAAACCAACAACTCTCCGTAAGCGTGCAGCAGCTGCAGCTGTTAAACGTCATGCGAAGAAAGTTTCTCGTGAGCAGAAAAAATTCCAACGCTTGTACTAGAAATTTTTGTACAACGCGCAGCACTTACTGCTTAAATTTGCCAGTTAATGTGCTAAGTTAATCAGATTCTGATTAACACATCAGAACGGTTAGTTTCTCAACTAGCCGTTTTTTTGTTTCTGATACTGCATACTATAGGACCCCTTATGTCTGACTTAAAGAAAACCATTTCAGATACACTTAAAGCCTCAATGCGAGCGAAGGAAAAAGAGCGCGTCACCGTTATCCGCACTATTCTTGCCGAGATTAAACGCATTGAAGTTGATGAGCGAATTGACGTTGACGATACACGCATTCTCGCTGTACTAGATAAAATGGTTAAGCAACGCAAAGATTCCGTTCAGCAATTTACGGATGGCGGACGTGACGACTTAGCCGAAATAGAGCAAAAAGAAATCGCAATCATTAGCGAGTTCTTGCCTACCGCTCTAACGGAAGACGAAATCATCGCAATTGTAAAAGCAGCAGTTGAAGAAACTGGCGCAAATAGCATGCAGCAAATGGGTGCCGTTATGGCAATTGTTAAGCCTCAAGTCCAAGGACGAGGCGACATGGGTGTGGTTAGCAAACACGTAAAAGCACTTATTGCTTAACTAATAACGGCTAACGAGCATTATGTCGGGACGTATACCAGATCAATTTATCGACGAGCTTCTCGCTCGCACAGACATAACCGATGTGGTTTCGTCTCGCGTCACACTAAAAAAAACAGGGCAAAACTATTCTGCGTTATGCCCTTTTCACAACGAAAAAACACCCTCATTTAGCTTAAATCCGAATAAACAATTCTATTATTGCTTTGGCTGCGGTGCCGGCGGCAACGCAATCTCCTTTGTCATGGAGCATGACCACCTAGATTTTGTTGAAGCGATTGAAGTGCTGGCGAAAGACGCCGGTCTAGAAGTTCCGAAAGAGAAAGGCGCCCCTGACCGCTACGAGCAGAACGCGGAATTATTAAAACGCCTAACAGAAAGTGCTCACTTTTTTCAAAGCCAACTCACACAAAGCCAGTTCAAGAAAAAAGCGACGGATTATTTAGCCTCGGAACGAGGGCTCTCTGGCCAAATAGCCAAAGTTTATGGATTGGGGTTTGCTCCGCCCGGATGGGACAACCTATTAAAAGCGATTGGCAAACGCGCAGAGCAGCAAGAACAGCTTCTTCATGGCGGTATGCTGATCGAGAAAAAAGACCAGCAAGGCCAATACTATGATCGCTTTAGGGATAGAATCATGTTCCCTATTCGCGACAGTAGGGGACGTGTTATCGCGTTTGGTGGACGAGCCTTTGGGGATGAAAAGCCGAAATATTTAAACTCTCCAGAAACCGCTGTTTTTAATAAGAGCCATGAGCTATATGGCTTATTTGAGGCGAAACAAAACACACAAAACCTAGACAATATTATTGTTGTTGAAGGGTACATGGACGTTATCGTCCTTGCTCAATATGGTATTACAAACGCTGTTGCAACACTTGGGACATCGGTAAATAGCCAACACATTCGTAAGCTATTTAAACTTGTTAATAAAATCACACTCTGTTTCGACGGCGACAAAGCTGGCCGAGCGGCGGCTATTCGCGGCTTAGAAGCCTCACTCCCCGTGATGCAAGACGGAAAACAAGTACGCTTTCTATTTTTACCTGACGGCGAAGATCCTGATTCACTGGTGAGACAAGAAGGTCAAGACGCTTTTCAAGCACGGTTAGAGGATGCCAACTCACTTGCAAACGTGCTATTTGAGCACGCACGAAATCAAGTGACACTAGACCATGAAGAAGGCGACGCGGAATTTGCACGCAACGCCATGTCCTTGATCCAGCAAATTCCGAATGACATCACTTACCGTTCTGTCTTACTAAAACAGCTATCAAAAGAATCGGGGATCGAAAAAGAGACATTAAACCAAGTCGCCATCCCAACGAAAAGATCAAGCTATACAGAAGCGGCTAGAAACCAACAAAACGAACCTTCACAGCACGCTTATAGCAACGAGATTCAAGCAGACCAAAGAAATGATCTCTCTTATAGCACAGATCATTACGACGACTACCCCCATCCCCAAGCAGAGTACGACGATTACGCAGTGGCACCTATCGACCATTCTTACGGAAGTGAGTTTGGAGGAGGGTCTCGTAAAAAAAGCGGTTTTAACAAGAAAAGTGGCTTTGGTAGTAACAACAAAAACAACTACAAAAACAATTACATAAATAAAGAGTTCGATACACCCAAATTACCTCAAGCCCCCAAACCTCTTTCCGCAATCGAACATGCAATACTTTGCTTAGTGTTACACCCAAATGTCGCCAAAAGCATTGACGTTCCAGACCCACTAATAAACAGCTCAGATGAAGCAACCCAAACCCTTAGCACGGTATGGCGCTATTTCAATAAACACCCAGACCACAATGCTGGGCACTTTATTTTTAATAAAAAAAATACTGACGTCGGCAACCGAGTTTTACACCTTCTCAACCACGGCGATGCCCATACAAAAGAAAAAATAGTCAACGCCACCCAAGAAATTTCAGACTTAATTAGCGCATTAGAACGAAATTTAGGAACAGATAACTCAACACAGCGCTTGAAAAGTAAAGGAAGTGACTACATTAAAAGTGAAGATGGCAAACAAGATTACAGAGCAATGGTTGAACATTTGCGACAACAAAAATTAAAGAAATAAAACTGCTTAAATAACGTGCAAAAAGCAACTATAACTGGAAATTTTATACCTTTTTCAGTATAATACGCGGCTTGCTAACCCCAAACGAATTCTAACGATAGGTTGTCGAATGTCAGACACTCAACAGTCACGTCTCAAAGAACTGATAGCCAAAGGTAAAGAACAAGGTTATTTAACTTTTACGGAAGTTAATGACCATCTTCCCGATGACCTGTCAGACCCAGAGCAGGTTGAAGAAATTGTAGCCATGATCAACGATATGGGGATCGTGGTTTCAGAATATGCCCCAGATAAAGAAAGCCTTCTTATGGAAGAAGGCGACTCGACGGACGAAGAAGCAGCTGAAGAAGCAGCCGCCGCTCTCGCAGCCGTTGAAGGAGATGTTGCTCGTACCACAGATCCAGTACGTATGTACATGCGTGAAATGGGTACCGTTGAGCTCCTTACTCGTGCAGGCGAAATTGCCATAGCTAAACGTATCGAAGAAGGTACCCGTGAAGTCATGGCATCATTGTCTTACTTCCCTGGTGCAGTAGATGTTCTTCTTGATACTTACGCTAGAACCGTTGAAGAAGAAGGTCGCTTAAGCGATATCTTTAGTGGCTTCATTGATGGCGATGGCGAAGAACCCATCTTCGAGGAAGTGATTGAAGAAGTCGTTGAAGAGGAAGAAGACGAATCTGACGAAGAAGAGTCAAGCGACGACGATGAAGAGGAAGAAACAGAAAGCGGTCCAGATCCAGAAGAAACGGCTCGCCGTTTCAACGAGATCAAACGCATTCATCACGAAGTTCTTGCTTTACTTGAAAACAGCGATCGTCAAGATCCAGCAGTTCGAGCCAAACAAGAAGAGCTTAGTATTAGTTTTGCTCCGATTAAACTTGTACCTAAATTGTTCGATGACCTCATTGATCGTGTCCGTTCTCGCATGGATAAAGTGCGAGAGCAAGAGCGCCTGATCATGCAAGTCTGTGTTCGCAAAGCGGGAATGCCTCGTACTGAATTTTTGAAGCGCTTCCCAAGCAATGAAACTAACCCAGGTTGGTTACAAGAACAGATCGATTTGTCTGCAAGTTATTCAGCAGCACTCGAAGAGAATGAAGCCGAATTTTCTCGCAGCCAACGTAAGCTAAGAGCCATCTCGAAAGATACGGGTCTGAGCATCGCACAGCTAAAAGAAATCAATCGCCGCATATCGATTGGCGAAACTCGCGCACGTCGTGCGAAGAAAGAAATGGTTGAAGCCAACCTACGCTTGGTTATCTCGATCGCTAAAAAATATACAAACCGTGGTTTGCAGTTCCTTGACCTTATTCAGGAAGGCAATATTGGTTTGATGAAAGCGGTCGATAAATTCGAATACCGTCGTGGTTACAAATTCTCAACCTATGCGACATGGTGGATTCGCCAGGCAATCACTCGCTCAATCGCAGACCAGGCGCGGACTATTCGTATTCCAGTTCACATGATTGAAACAATCAACAAACTGAATCGTATTTCTCGTCAAATGCTTCAAGAAATGGGTCGTGAGGCAACGCCAGAAGAACTGGCTGTGCGCATGGATATGCCTGAAGATAAGATCCGTAAAGTGCTTAAAATCGCCAAAGAACCTATTTCTATGGAAACACCTATCGGTGATGATGAAGATTCACACTTAGGCGATTTCATTGAAGATGATGGTGCAGAGTCTCCTGTCGATACTGCAACAATCGAAGGCTTAAAAGAGTCTACAACGACGGTTCTTGCAGGCCTAACCGCCCGTGAAGCAAAAGTACTTCGTATGCGTTTTGGTATTGATATGAATACAGATCATACTCTTGAAGAAGTAGGCAAACAATTTGACGTTACACGCGAGCGTATCCGTCAAATTGAAGCGAAAGCACTGCGTAAACTTCGTCATCCAAGTCGCTCCGAGCACTTACGCAGCTTCTTAGACGAATAAATCGAAAGGTAATGCGCTTTTACAGCAGAAACAAGGTTTCTTGCCTTTAAGCGAATAAAATCCCCAAAATGGCTTCGCCTTTTGGGGATTTTTTATTTCCATTATTGCCAAACTTGTCATAGACTAAAATCATGTAGTTTAGAGTATTTGGTAAGCATCACTTGTACAAAACGCTCGCAATAATCAACTTACATTTGTCACACTCGACCCACTTAAGGCAGCCTAAACGGCTCAGTCAATTATTCACTCGACCTAACGATTTCCCATCAAATTTATACAGCAAGAACAGCCCCTACTTTCTCATTAGTGAACGTGTTTTAGATAGCACAGGAGTACTTTATGGAAAAGATCTATGTTCTAGATACCAACGTGCTTTTGCACGACCCTCTTGCAATTTATGCCTTTGCAGAACACAAAGTTGTCATACCTATGACCGTCTTAGAGGAGCTAGATTACATTAAAGACCGACGTGACAAGGATGTAAGTAGAGAGGCGCGAATTGCCATTAACACAATCGACAAGATTGTTGGCGACGCGTCTCCGAAAGCACTACAAAATGGCGTACCTATCCATTCTTTAGAATCCCATGACACGGACACAGCCGGTCATGAAGGTTCCTTAGCCATTTTTCCCGACCAACAAATTACCAACACAGATAACATTCCATTTCTCAATGGAAACCACGACCACGCAAATGACAATCGAATTATAAACGTCGCGTTAAGTCTACAAGCAACAAATCCTAAAGCCTCCGTCTGCCTTGTCACCAAAGACATTAATATGAGAATCAAGGCAAAAGGCTCTGGCCTAGAGCGTGTTGAAGACTATCGTCGGGACAAAGTACTCGATGACGTTGACTTAATGAACAAAGGCTACGTCACAATTGATGGAGAAATGTGGAACCTCATAAAGTCAGTTAGAACTGAAGTTCATGGACACCACACCGTCCATATTATCGATAAAACAGAACTGCCTACGCTGTTTTTAAACATGTTTATCTTGGATGAAAATGAATTTGTAGGCTTCGTCGTAAACATAGACAAAGAGTATGTTTACCTAATTGACCTAAATAAGCAGAATTTAATGCATCAAAGCTTCTGGGGCATCAAACCCAGAAACATGGAACAAGCCATGGCCTTCTATCTATTACGCCATGACAACTCAGATCTGATGATTATGACAGGGCCAGCGGGGTCAGGTAAAACACTGCTAGCGCTTGCGTATGCATTACAAGTGACAATGGAAGAGAAACGTTTTAATAAAATTATTGTTGCCCGCTCCACTCCCCCTATGGCTGAAGACATCGGCTTTTTGCCTGGAACGGAGGAAGAAAAAATGGCACCTTGGCTCGCTGCATTTGACGATAACTTAGAGATTCTACACGGTGCAGATGAACACTCTTTCAGTAGCATTGACTACGTAAAACAAAAAGCGAATATCCAATTTAAATCTTTGAACTTTATGCGCGGGCGATCTTTTAACAACGCATTGATCATCATTGATGAAGCACAGGGGCTCACACAGTTCCAATTAAAATCAATTGTGACCCGTATTGGTAGCAACTCGAAAATTATCGTTCTGGGCAACCTTGCTCAAATCGATAATAAATACATTACCCCCCTAACCTCAGGTTTAACGTACCTTGTAGAAAAATGTAAGGCCTTTAAATACGCAAGCGTCATGCATGTTAATGGCATAGAGCGAAGTCGCTTAGCAGAGTTTGCGGAAGAGACGCTATAGAATTAACGGAATGAAAAACACGAATTAAAAAACAGCAAGGACGCTAAGCAAAAATAAAAATGCTGGTACACACCTTTAACGTGTACCGGCATTTTTCGCTTTTCATAATGAAAAAACTAACCTATTTTAAGTTCAGCACATCCTGCATATCATATAGACCATTCTGTTTACCAGATAGCCAATTAGCAGCACGTACCGCACCTTTAGCAAAGGTCATACGACTGCTTGCTTTATGTACGATTTCAATTCGCTCACCTTCGGTAGCAAACCAAACACTGTGATCACCCACGACATCACCTGCGCGAATCGTTTCAAAGCCAATTTCTTTTTGCGTACGCGGCCCAATCTGACCTTCACGGCCATAAACAGCGCATTCTTTTAAGTCTCTTCCCAGCGCTTCCGCAACCACTTCCCCCATTCGTAAAGCCGTTCCTGAAGGAGAATCTACTTTATGTCTATGATGAGCCTCAACAATCTCAACATCATAATCATCACCTAGGATCTTTGCAGCCGTCGCCAATAGCTTTAAGGTTAGGTTTACACCGACACTCATATTAGGCGCAAATACAATAGGCGCTTGATTCGCTGCGCACTCTAGTTCATTTTTTTGCTCATCAGTTAAACCCGTTGTCCCAATAACAATTGCTTTGTTATAACTGGAGCAGAACGCAACGTTTTCCATTGTTAAAGAGGGCGATGTAAAATCGATCAAGACATCAAAGTCGTCTTTGCACGCTTCAATCGAGTCAACCAACATTATCCCAAGCTTACCAACGCCTGCAATTTCGCCTGCATCCGCACCGACTAACGAGCTACCCGGCTTAACAAGAGCTGCGCCAAGTTCAACACCTTCTGCTTCAACAGTCGCTTGAATTAAATTTTTACCCATACGCCCTGAAGCGCCAATTATCGCGATTCGCATTTGTTACTAATCCTATTTATCTAATGAGCAAACCATATCAAATCTACTAAAAAATCTCAGCCTTAAAACAGAAAAAGCGGTCAATATGACCGCTTTTTCTGTTTTAAGGCTGAGATCTAAGATCGTTTATATCCCAAGCCGTTTACGTTATAAAACGACTATGTTTAAAAAATTTCATCCGGTGCTAATTCAAACGTATCATCTAAATTCGATTGGTCAAACTCAAACACATTATCGTCACCTGAAGCTGAAGACTGCCCCGGACGAACAATAGGTCGAGAAAGGTCATTCTGCTTAATCACAATCTCAACGCGACGGTTCGTTGCACGATTTGCAGAAGTATCATTTGGAACCAAAGGTCGCGTATCTGCGAACCCCGTAACCGAAAATCGATTCTGATCCAAGGCCCCCGTCGCAAACAGTTCTTCAGCTACCGCGATCGAACGTGCTGATGACAGCTGCCAGTTAGACTGAAAGCGCCGACTTTCAATTGGGATATTGTCAGTGTGACCTTCAACAGAAATGTTACCTTTAACCCCGATCAACACTTCGCGAACCATATCAATCACAGGTATAAAATCAAAATTCAATTCAGCCGACCCTGATTCAAAAGACCCCTTGTCTTTCAATCGAATCGTAATGGTTTGCTCTTGAGTTTCTACCTCAACCGTCCCTTTGGAAATTTCCTCTTTCATGACAGACGAGATCTGCTGCGCATCTTCTTCTGTTTGCTGAATTTGCTTTTCACGCTCGAGATCTGCTTTCGACTTATCAACAAAGGTTGAAGGTGACGGCTGACCTGCCCCCTCTTGCTCATTGAGCTCTGCCGTATCAGGCTTACACAATACTTCTAGCGTATTTTCAGGCCGATCATCCGCCTTTTGACGCACTTCATTAATAGGCGTCGGCTCTGGTCGCCCAGGACTAAATTCCTGAGCAATAATGGAGGTCCCCATTGGGATAGATTGAGCTTCAATTTGCTTTTGGACACCAAAGGCCTCACGCATTGAGCCAGCCAGTTGCTTAAATTTAAGAACATCCATCTCTGCAAACGATAGCAAGAGTACAAAGAAACACATAAGCAGTGACATTAAGTCCGCAAAGGTTCCCATGTAGGCAGGAAGCCCTTCTATACACTCGGGACAATCCTGTTCTTCTTCATCACTCATATATATTTATCCAATTACAATCCAGTCACAAACTACAAGCCAATAAGGTATAAAAAGCTATTCTCGCTCAGTTCGTTTACTTTCTGGAATAAAGGTTTTCAATGAGCCATCAAGAACTCGAGGGTTTTGCCCAGCCTGAATAGCAAGCAATGCATCTAATATCAACTGTTGACACATTAGCTCTTCTTTAGCTCGGTTTTCAAGCTTCGCCTGAATAGGCAAACACACCATGTTAGCCAACATCGCGCCATAAAGCGTGGTAAGAAGTGCAACCGCCATCGCTGGCCCAATCGCCTTTGGATCATCCATGTTAGCAAGCATCTGTACCAGACCTACTAGGGTTCCGATCATCCCCATTGCTGGGCCAACATCCCCTAACGCTTTAAAGATTTTGGCGCCATTGTCATGTCGAGTGAACGCCATATTCATGTCTTTAGACAACTGCCCCTTAACCACAGAACCATCATGACCATCCACCAGCATTTGAATCCCTTTCGACATAAAAGGATGACTGACTTCCTTACCTTCTAAAGACAGAAGTCCACCTTTTCGAGCCTCATCTGCAAGTCCATAAACTTCATCGATCAAAGCATCTAATGGTACGCTTTTGAACATAAAAGCCTTAGCAGCAACTTTACCTGCTCCCAAGAATTGTCCTAGGGGATATTGCATCAATGTGACGAAGGTGGAACCAATCAGTACAATCAATATCGACGCAGGGTCTACAAACATACCTGCGGAGCCACCTAGTAAGATCGCCAGCAAGATGATAACAAATGAGCCTATCAGCCCAACTAACGTCGCGAGATCCACACACGTCTCCTAAATAAAAAAGCTATAATGCCTAATAGTTTACTCAATATTATATAAAATTTATCTTCTTTTGATTTATATGGACATATAAATTTGTAATAAATGAATATCTAACTCGAAGATTAGTGTTATTTCTGTTACAAATTGTAGGAAATGCACGGTGTAAGTCAGCTTTTTTTAACGCATTAACGAGAAAGTACCATGTCACGCAAAACGAGTGTTCGTCACTTTGAAGATAATTTAAGCGAATTAGAGAGTATTGTCACTCAGCTCGAGTCCAACCAGCTCCCTCTTGAAGACGCTCTCAAAGCATTCGAAAAAGGGGTTAAACTAAGCAAGGATTGCCAAACAGTGTTAACCCAAGCAGAACAAAAAGTTCAAATTCTTGTTGAAAAACAAGAAGGTGAGCGACTAGAAAACTTTAATCCGGAAGACAATCAGTGAATTTAGAGCAGTTTTCACACTATTCACGAGACCGAGTTGATCGTTACCTTAACGACCAATTAACTCAGTACGATGCAGCCGACTATTTACATGAAGCAATGCGCTATAGCTTGTTTAACGGTGGTAAACGCGTTCGTCCAATGCTCGTTTACGCTACCGCTGAACTCTTTTCAGAGTCAAATCGACTAACAGATGCTTCTGCTGCGGCAATCGAATCGATCCACGCCTACTCCCTAATACATGACGATCTGCCCGCTATGGATGATGACGACTTACGTCGCGGCAAGCCGACTTGTCATATCCAATTTGATGAAGCGACGGCGATATTAACGGGAGATGCATTACAAACCTTCGCTTTTGAGCTTCTGAGCGCCTCTTACAACGAAATTGATACTGATAACCTAGCAGATTGCAAAACACGACAGCTAAGGCTCATCAGAAGCTTAAGCCGCGCCTCCGGCCGCTTTGGCATGGTAACGGGGCAGATGATTGATCTAAACAACGTTGACCGGAGTATTACTCTAGAGACACTGGAAAAAATGCACCAGCACAAAACAGGTGCCTTAATTCGCGCAAGTGTTTTAATGGGTGCGCAGAGTGTTGGTATAGAAGACCAGAAAATACTGTCTCAACTGGATAAATACGCGAGCGCGATTGGACTCGCTTTTCAGGTTCAGGATGACATTATTGACATCACTAGCGATACGCAAACGCTAGGGAAAAATCAATTTTCAGATAGCGAAGCGAATAAGCCTACCTACCCAAAGTTACTGGGGCTAGAAGGCGCAAGAGAAAAAGCAAACACACTAAAACAAGAAGCAATAGAAGCTATTTCACCCTTTGGTGATAAAGCGGCACCGTTAATACAGCTAGCGAGCTATATTATTAGTCGTAACCACTGATATACTTACGGTCTTATTACATTTCTAAAAAATTATAACTTTATTCGGTGCCCATGCTGTTCGAAGAATTCCCAACAAGTCGCCCTACTACCCCCCTGTTAGATCAGATAGACAAACCATCTGATCTACGCGCACTCCCAAAAGAGGCGCTTCCAACTCTAATAAACGAGTTGAGGGAGTACTTACTTTATAGTGTCAGCCAGACGGGCGGACACTTTGGAGCAGGACTAGGCGTAATAGAGCTGACCGTCGCGCTTCATTATCTTTACGAAACGCCCGAAGATAGAATCGTATGGGATGTAGGCCATCAGGCATACCCTCATAAAATTTTAACGGGACGTAGAGAAGAGCTATTAACCATACGTCAGGAAAACGGCCTAACGGGTTTTCCAAAACGAGGCGAAAGCGAATACGATACGTTTGGAGTTGGGCATTCCAGTACCTCTATTGGCGCAGCGTTGGGCATGTCTATTGCCAACAAAACATTAGGCAAAAACAGAAAAGCAGTAGCCGTGATTGGTGACGGCGCCATGTCCGCAGGTATGGCGTTTGAAGCACTTAATCATGCAGGCGATGTAAAAGCCGATATGCTGGTGATTTTAAACGATAATGAAATGTCTATTTCAGCTCCCGTTGGTGCGCTTTCAAATTACTTTTCTCGCATATGGGCAAGTAAAACCTATGATCATATCCGAGAAGGTGGGAGAAAGGTTTTCTCTGGGCTTCCTTCTGCGCTGGAGTTAGCCAGAAAAGCAGAAGAACATATGAAAGGCATGGTAGCCCCTGGCACCATGTTTGAAGAACTGGGCTTTAATTATATAGGCCCAATCGATGGACACGACATCGATCTACTGCTTTCTACTCTGTCTAATATGAAAGACCGAAAAGGGCCGCAATTTCTTCATATTATTACTAAAAAGGGTAAAGGGTTTGAACCGGCTGAAGGCGATCCAATTGGCTTTCATGCCATCAACAAAATCGAACCCGAAAAATCGCCTGACTCGAAGCCTGTAAAGAAAGATGTAAATAAAGAAGCTAAGAAGACCTTACCTAAATACAGTAATGTCTTCGGTAAATGGGTATGCGATGCGGCAGAAGCAGACCACAGACTTGCAACCATCACACCCGCAATGAAAGAAGGCTCCGACCTTATCGAGTTTGCAAAGCGTTTTCCGGAACGCTATTTTGACGTCGCCATTGCTGAGCAACATGCAGTCACGTTAGCGGCCGGTATGGCATGTGACGAAATGAAGCCTGTCGTTGCCATCTACTCCACCTTTTTACAACGTGGATACGATCAGCTTATCCATGATGTGGCACTGCAAAATTTAGACGTACTGTTCGCAATTGACAGAGCAGGTTTGGTTGGTGAAGACGGACCGACTCACGCTGGCGCCTATGATTTAAGTTATTTACGCTGTATACCAAATATGGTCGTGATGGCGCCGTCAGATGAAGCCGAATGTCGAAAAATGCTGCAAACGGGTTACGAATTCCAAGGCCCAGCCGCTGTTCGCTACCCAAGAGGCACAGGCACAGGCGTAGAAATAAATGAAACTCTAGACACTATCGAGCTAGGTAAGTCACGGACACTTCGAGAAGGTAACTCTGGTATCGTTATTTGTGCATTTGGCCGACCAACGCACGATTCAAAACTTGCAGCGGACAAACTAGACGCCACACTGATCGATATGCGCTTTGTAAAACCTCTTGATCACGCTGCGTTAGACTCTTTACGTGGTAAAAAGCTGCTTGTGACGGTTGAAGAGAATGCCATTATGGGCGGTGCAGGTTCAGCGGTATCTGAGTACTTACTTAAAGAAAACATCCTTATTTCGACCCTTCACCTCGGCTTACCTGACCGATACGAAGAGCACGCGAAGCATCAAGATATGCTAAAGCGAATCGGATTAGATGCGGACGGGGTTCTTACCGCAATCGAAACAAAGCTCAAGACGATTTAAAGGCAAGGCAAGGCAAGGCAAGGCAAAAAGTATCGCACATGTAAGAATGTGCGATACTTTTATATAAGCGCTCTAAATAAGCGCTTTTAAAACCTCAATCAATGCATTCATTTCTTCATCCGTACCAATTGTGATACGCATATACTCACCAATTCTAGGCTTGTTGCCAAAGTAACGAACGAGAATCCCCTGTTCTTTTAATGCCAGATAGATCGACTCTGCCTGTTTCTCTGGGTGCGTGACAAATACGAAATTTGTCGATGAGTCTAATACCTCAAAGCCCAATGCTTTTAGCTCTCTAGCGGCCCACAGTCTAGTCGCAATGGTTTTGTCGCTGATTTCACGCAGGTATTCAGCGTCTTCAACGGCCGCCGTCGCACCTGCCAGTGCAATTCGATCGATAGGGTAAGAATTGAATGAGTTTTTGAGCCTTTCCAGTCCATCGATAAGATCTTTGTGACCTAAAGCATAGCCCACTCGAATCCCTGCCAATGCCCGCGATTTAGATAAGGTTTGCACGACTAATAAGTTTGGATATTGATTAACCAAACTCACTGCGCTGTCTGCCCCAAAATCAACATACGCTTCATCAACCAAGACAACGACATCCGGATTTGATTGCAATACCGATTTAATCTTATCCAACGACAAGGCTTTGCCTGTTGGCGCATTTGGGTTGGTTACCACCACACCCGATACGTCTAGGTCTTTATAATCATTAACGTCAATATCAAAGCTATCGGTCAGCGGCACAATATTAGGCACAATATTATAAAGTTGGGCATACACTTTATAGAAGCTATAGGTAATGTCCGCAAAGGCGAGCGGTTTCCCATTCGAAAAATACCCCATAAAGGCTAATGCCAACACCTCATCAGAACCGTTACCAACAAACACCTGATTGGATTCTAGTCCATAAGACGTCGCCAAGGCCTTTTTAAGCGATGTGCAATTCGGGTCTGGGTACAAACGTAAGTCGCTTCCAACCATTTCTTGCATCGCTGCAATCGCTTTAGGTGACGGCGAATACGGGCTTTCGTTTGTATTAAGTTTTATATACTTTTTATCCTGCGGTTGTTCACCAGGCACATACGGATCAAGGCTTGCGATTTTATCTGTCCAAAAGCGACTCATACTCGTTTCCTCTGCTTTTAAACCCTCTACCAATACCCCACTGATCTATTCGCAAGATTGGTTAAAAGGCTCTATTTGTCTCTAAAAAGTCTTTAAAAAGTCTTTAAAAAGTCTTTAAAAAAGGCTCGAAAAAAGTTCAAAAAAAATCAACTCATAAAATTAAGGCCTCTAATGAGGCCTTAATACATCGTTGTATAGAAACCTACATTAGTCTTGAGGCTTCATATGAGGGAACAACAACACATCTCTGATTGAAGGAGAATCCGTAAACAACATGACAAGACGGTCAATACCAATGCCTTCGCCAGCAGTCGGTGGAAGACCGTACTCTAGCGCATTGATGTAGTCTGCATCATAGTGCATCGCTTCGTCGTCACCGGCGTCTTTTTCCTCAACTTGACGACGGAATCGCTCCGCCTGATCTTCTGGATCATTAAGCTCAGAGAAGCCATTGGCAATTTCACGTCCACCGACAAAAAACTCAAAGCGGTCAGTAATAAATTCATTGTCATCGTTACGACGAGCTAGTGGAGATACTTCCGCTGGGTATTCTGTGATGAAAGTCGGTTGAATCAATTTGCTTTCAGCCGTTTCTTCAAAAATTTCAGTCCAAAGTTTACCCAATCCCCAAATAGGCTTCACATCAATGTGTAGCTTCTTAGCAACCGCCGTTGCCTTTTCAAGTGTATCAAGGTCTTCTACTGTTAATTCTGGGTTGAAATGCAGAATTGACTCAAGCATCGTCATACGTGCAAATGGTGCACCGAAATCAAATTCTTGACCTTGGTAAGTAACATTCGTTGTACCTAGAACCTTCTCTGATACGGTACGAAGCATATCTTCCGTCAGATCCATTAGATCGTTATAGTCCGCATAGGCTTGGTAAAATTCGATCATAGTGAATTCAGGATTATGGCGAGTAGAAACACCTTCGTTACGGAAGTTACGGTTAATTTCAAATACTCGCTCAAAGCCACCAACAACCAAACGCTTCAAATACAGTTCAGGCGCGATACGCATGTACATTTGCATATCCATCGCATTGTGGTGAGTCACGAAAGGACGTGCCGTTGCACCACCCGGAATCGTTTGCAGCATAGGCGTTTCTACTTCCATGAAACGACGATCTTCTAAGAATCGGCGAATAGTAGAAATAATTTTAGAGCGCACTTCAAACGTAGTGCGAGACTCTTGATTTACAATCAAATCGACATAACGCTGACGGTAGCGCATTTCCATGTCTGCTAAGCCTTTATGCTTATCAGGCAATGGACGCAAAGATTTGGTCAACAACTCAGCCTTCTGCATATCAATGTATAAGTCCCCTTTTCCGGACTTATGAACCGGGCCAGAGATACCAATAATGTCCCCTAGATCCCATGTTTTTTGCTCAGCTAGCAGCTCAGGGCTCAACGCTTTTCGGTTAACATAAGCCTGAATCTGTCCAGTCATGTCTTGAAGCAACATGAAAGCACCACGATTTCGAACGATACGACCAGCAATAGAAACTTTATGGTCCTTTTCTTCAAGTTCAGCCTTTTCGAATTGTCCTAGCTCAGCTTGAAGGTCAGCCGCATATGCATCTCGGCGAAAGGCGTTTGGAAAGGCTATGCGCTCTTCACGGATTGCCGCCAATTTCGCACGGCGCTCAGCAACCAAACGGTTATCTTCACTCGCCAACGCATTTTCTGTGTTCGTTTCGTTCGACATGGGTTTTATCTACTCTTTAAAATTAATCTTCGCTTTCTTTCACACTCTTTGGCGCGAAAGACTGTATCTAGTATTCAGACTTTAGTGGTTTAAAGTCCTTGTTTTAAGCTCGCTACTATAAATTGGTCGAGACTGCCGTCCAATACCGAGCCTGTATTCGTTGACTCAACGCCTGTACGCAAATCTTTGATGCGAGAAGAGTCCAATACGTATGAGCGGATTTGACTGCCCCAACCAATATCCGATTTCGTATCTTCCAATGCTTGAGCAGCCTCCGTACGTTTCAGCATCTCAAGTTCATACAACTTCGCTCGTAACTGCTTCATTGCAAAATCTTTGTTCGCGTGCTGTGAACGTTGGTTTTGACACTGAACCACTGTATTTGTCGGTACGTGAGTAATACGTACGGCAGAATCTGTCGTGTTGACGTGCTGCCCACCCGCTCCAGAAGAGCGGTAAGTATCTATACGCAGATCCGCTGGATTAATATCAATCTCAACGTTGTCGTCGATCTCAGGAGATAAAAACACGGAGGCAAATGACGTGTGTCGACGATTTCCTGAATCAAATGGCGACTTTCGTACCAATCGATGTACGCCAGTTTCAGTTCTTAACCAACCAAATGCGTACTCACCTTCAAAACGAACTGTCGCAGATTTTATCCCTGCAACCTCCCCTTCTGATACTTCCATAAGCTCCACTTTGAAGCCTTTGTCCTCACCCCAACGTAAATACATACGCAAGAGCATATTGGCCCAATCCTGAGCCTCTGTTCCACCTGAACCAGACTGAATATCCAAGAAAGCAGAATTAGCATCCATCTCGCCTGAGAACATACGTCTAAACTCAAGTTTGGCTAATTGCTCATCTAGGTCATTCAACTCTAATTCAACAGCTTCGACAGAATCGGCGTCGTCTTCTTCGACTGCCATATCCAATAGATCTTTTGAATCTTCAACACCGGACTCTAAATTATCAAGTGTTTCAACGACGGCTTCCAATGTGGAGCGCTCTTTGCCTAACTTCTGTGCGTATTCAGGGTCGTTCCATATTTCAGGATCTTCCAATTCACGACTAACTTCTTCTAGACGCTCTTTCTTAGCATCGTAGTCAAAGATACCCCCGAAGAATTTGGGAGCGCTCAGAAAGGTCTTTTATCTTAGAAAGGATTGGGTTGATTTCCATATTGGCTGTAATCTGCTATAAATCTTTATGTATTTAGTTAAGTGCGCAATTGTAACCAATTTACACGCGGCATAAAATGATCCTGTGTCTCGAATAGTGTAATTCGTGTAGAAATTAGCCTGCGTGGGGAGAAATGATGGAAAAGCCAACAGTAGATGTCGATATCTTAGGACAATCTTACAAGATTAACTGTCCTAAAGGACATGAAGCCGACCTAAAAGAAGCGGCAGAACACCTAAATAATCAAATGAGAGAGATTCGCGCCAGTGGTAAAGTACTGGGGCTTGAAAAAATTGCCATTATTGCGGCATTGAATATTACTCACGATATGTTGAGCGGCCGAAAATACGCTCGTTCAAACGAGCAACAGCTTAGAGAGCTTACCTCTCAGCTTGATTCTGCTTTGGCACATCAAACGAAAGTCGGTTAATTATTGTATATCGCGTAATCTCATTTCTTCGTTGCAAGGCTTATCTACACGAAATTTCTTCATAGCGCGGGCATATAGGATGCTTGTGCTAGATGATTTTATTATCAAGTTCATCTATACTGCGTTTGTTTCCTGGGTTGTTCGAAGCGGCTTAACGCCCTTGAGCCTATGAGCAAAAACCCGGACGGAGACTGCGAGTTCGGTGTGCATGTCCGTGCGTCGGAAAGCCTAAAGAGCTCCAGATCCATCCACCTTGAACCACTGGGTTCAAGGCCAATAGCCGAAACGGCAACTCGGGAAACTTCTTTTCTTTTTTAGCGCGTCAATCGCTTCCTCGCTAAACGTCTGATGTTATAGATAGCTTTTTTAGAGATGTTTTTTTATTTACAAAGCACTCTTTGCAAATAGCGCTTCTTTTTTGTGATTCATTCCTTAAACCGACAGTAATCTCAATAACCATACCTGATCAGAACGAAATCGATTATTCTATCTTCGACCGTTGCACGATGTTACGAGCAAAACCAAAACGAGTCTGTTTCTAAACTGTTTTGAAAAGAGCATCAAGTCTTGGAAAAAACAGCGGTCTTGAAAAGAACAGTAGTCGTGTAAGGGCATTTATCTATATCAATAGACACAGTACACAAGGTTTAATCATGCCAAAAAACGATCAGAGACAGTCTCTTAGACAAGAACTTAGGAAAAAAAGAAGAGCATTAACAGAACAGCAGCAAGATGACGCGGCAAGTGAGCTTCTCAATCAATGGTATACTAATCAAATCCATTTAAGCACTCAAACACCACTTAATAAAATAGCACTGTATTTAGCAAACGACGGAGAACTCTCCCCTCATCAAATCGCTAATGATATTTTCAGCAGGGATACTATCACCCCACAAACGACGCTTTATTTACCCGCTTTAAACAACGACAAACTTTTGTTTGCCCACTATTCCAAAAGCTCTGAATGGCACACAAATCGATTCGGAATTGAAGAACCAGTGGATGAAAATGCGCTTTTACCCAATCAACTTGATCTCGTTTTTCTTCCACTTGTGGGATTCGATGAACAGGGAGGAAGGCTCGGAATGGGAGGCGGTTTTTATGACAAATCCTTCGCTCAAAAAAAACCAAAAGAAAAACCGCTGCTTATTGGACTTGCTCATGAATGCCAAAAAGTTAACCAACTTCCTATAGCGTCGTGGGATGTACCACTTGATGGCATACTCACACCAGAGCGTTTTATTTGGTTTTAATCAAGCGTCACTCTAAGGTTCACTTTACCCGCTGAAACAGACTCAATTTGAAGGCTATCAATTCGGACTCGTTCACGAGCCAACTCACGTAACCATCGACTCACAACCGTAAAAGACGCATCAGAGGCCCACACTTGAAGCCGAGTTGAATTCTCAGCACTAATGCGTTCTGCCACCAATCCTGCTCTTTTAGAAGCGGAGTTAACCAATGCCCTTAGCTGATTAGCATTGCGATCGGTAAAACTGACCGTATTACCGCCAGAATTCAAAGACGTTAGCTTCTCTGCATTTTTGACGATTGTCTGATAATTTTCCAGTGCATCTTCTAACCTAGACTGCGCTAGATCATTTTGTTTTTGATTAGGTAACCAAGCACCGTAATAGGCAACGACAAAAAGCAACGCCACCGCTGCCACTATGATTAACCATTGTTCTCGAATCGTACGACCTTGAAAGTTAATCCAAAGCGACATCAACGTAGGGCTACTTTGAAATTGAAGGAGTAACCATTGTTTCACTTCGACTCTCCTTGTAATTGAAACGCGCCAATAAATTCGGCACCTCGTTTTAGTACTTGGTCCAACTGCACGTCTAAGCCCTGCTTATTAAATGCGGCTAGGAGGCTATCAAATACATCCCGATTTTTTGCACGCCACTGAATACGATAACTGCCATTTCTATAGTTAACGCTGACAATAGAATGACTCCCTTTCACTGTCTGGCGAGCCTGATCAATCGTATTTAGTACCTCATAGGGTGATCGAGCCACTACAGAGCCGCTGAAAGCTTCATTTGTTTGCCGTAACTTTGCTTTAAGCTGGCGAGACAGATTAACGACACGCCCCTCGTCAGGGGCAAGACGTAAAAATGCATCTTTAGATTGTTCATTTACAGTGAAGGCTTGTTGATTTAGACGCTCAGTGTCTGACTGCATTGAATAAAGAGAAACAACGAAAAGAAGAGACGCAGCAAGAGCAAACCACTTCCATGACCATAAAGTATGAAGGACAGCGGATTGCTCTCCAAACTCGCCACTGCGCAAGTCCATGCTCTGCCAGTTTTTACGATTAGACAACTGGTATGCGACAAACTCTGCATCTGTATCAGGATCGGACTGCAACACTCGTTCCTGTATATCCGCCGTAACGAATTCCGGAGGAACTTGAATAAGCTGACCATCACTCCACGTATAAACGTCGTCGTTGAAGACACAGAATTCGGATGATTCTAACTGGTTACACAGCCAAGCTTGAGGAAGAATAAAGCTAGTCCGAGCAGGGTTCACATCCTGAAATAGCGTTAGCCATTCGTTCATTGCATCTTTTGAGACAATACTTGCAACAGCAAATGAATGAACAATATGAGTGTTCGCCTCTTGCGTATCGAGAGCTTCATTCTCAACGACATCGTTAGATGCTATTTTATAACCTTGCTTCAACGCGAGCGTAACAAAGTGAGTGTCTTCAATTGGCTGTGCAATATGTGACTCTAATAAGAAAGGAGCGACCTTGCTAAGGTGACGAGACTGCCCTTTTTGTAGTTCAAATTGATGAAATTGGCTCCGCCATGCGGGCAAGAGAAGGATCAGTTCAAATTGAAACACACCGTCTTGTTGTTTTTCAGATAGCCATTCTTTGAACTGGTCAAGTGACACGTCTTTCTGAGCTTCTTCTATCGCACCTTGCTCAGAAAAGTACCAAAAAGAGACACTCCACTTTTTCAGTTCATCAAACTCTTCCTTTAGTGCTAACACCAACTGCTTCAAGTAGCTACCTCAATTCGTCTTTGTCGCCGTTACGCCAAGGTACTGGAGTAACTTTTTTGATAGGGTTTCAAAGGGTGCAAATGACCGATAATAGACAGATATAATACCATCTTCATTTTTATAAAGAAGAGTATGTAAAAACCGATTCGGTTTGTCTTTTTCTTCTAAAACAATAAAGGCTTCAATAAATTGCGTGTCCATGCGCCAATCGGCCTCTTCAAGTTCTTGAGCCTCATATGCCTCATCTTGTAAAAAGTCGTTTATTTCTTCGTAACCCGCACTTTGAACACGCGCTTCCAATTTAGAAAATGCATCAGTTGTCAGACCTGGCAACATTGCTTTTAACAAAACAGAGGAAGCTCTGTTGATATTCAGACCATTGTATTTGGGCAGGGCGCACACATAAGGCGCTATTTTTTCTAAGACATCGTCGTCCAAACCGAGCTGCGTCCATTCAGTATCCCCCACAAACGCAACGTCAGCGGTTCTGTGACTTACTGAACGACCTAAGTAGTACTCGTCTTCTCGGCCATCCGAACCCGTTAAGCTTTGGTCTTCATCAACCCAGTCCGTCAACCAATCAATCCAGTTACTGTCGGTGCCTATCTGGCCGGCAAGTGACTTCAACCTAGTGTAAGTCACTTCTCGCAACTCATTGTCAGCTAGTGCGTTTACATTTATGCAAGATTGCATATCAACTAACGTGATATGCAACTTCTGATTTTCATCGTCTAACTCTAAAAATTCATCCGCTAACAGTCGACTTTGAGAGGGCTGATTTTGGCTGGAGCTTGAGGTGCTGGAAAAACTTAACTCAGAGAACCATTGAGCGGCCCAAGCTTCGCCGCCATACAAGATTTCTTTATCAATATTATCGTCGTTTATCTTTTCATACAGCGCACTTTCTTCGTCAATATAAGACAAGACTTTAACCGCAATGCCACTAATGAGCGCAAAGACCATTAACGCTAAAATTAAAGCAACACCTCGCTTGTTAGACGGCCCATTCATCCGCTATGACTCTCCGCTTCCATAAGGGTTCGCTGTGTTTTTTTCGTGAGGAAAAACAGGCACTTCAAAAACACGCTCGAACGACTCGCCTTCTTTCATCTCGATATGAACCTTAACAGCAATAGGCAGTGGCTCAGATTGTTCCGTCACTCCAGGAAGGTACACTTCCTCTTCAGGCCAGGCCTTAACCCATCCTTTTTCTCCCAACACTTCGATAGAAAGTGTTTTAACGTCGTTAAACAACTGCTCAACAGGCTTACTGTCTTGATCTCTATCCAATACACGCCAATATCGACGATAGAAAATATCATCGGAAACGGAGTAGTGAATTCTCTGTAGCTGAGAACGCTCCTCTCCAAGTGAGTTCTTCCACCCTGTACGAGTAAAGCTTAATTCATTATTAATTAGGACCAATGCAGCTTTTGATTCGCCAAGTTCGTCTCTTATGGGCCGATTTACGATTTGTGATACATCCGCTTCAACCCAAAGCCACACTCTTGAAAGCTTTTCAATTTTATCAGCATGATTAGATATACTTTTTTGCAAACGGATTCCCGACTCCACCATGCCTGTCGATACAAGGCTAACAAAGCCCAAAATAGCCAAAACGATCAAGACCTCAATTAAGGTAAATCCGTGCCTTTTGATTTTCATTTTGGCGTCTCCCTACCACTAGGGAAATAGGTTTGTAGCGAGTAAATTGGGGATTCCGCATTTGGGGGGTTAAACACGTCAACTCTATACCGGTTTAATAAATCGGTTTGCTTTTCCAATTCGATTTTTGAACGCCACTGTAAACCGCCTTGCTCAACCGTCTGCTCATCCAAGCTTGGTGTCTGTCCCTGCCGTATCGAAATACGCGCCAAAGATATACGATCCTTTGCAACCCATGTCGCCATAATTTTTCGTTTCAGATAATCGCTATGATCAACACTTCCCGAGCTGGTTTGCATCATAGTCACACCAACGAGTGAAAGAATCACAAGTGCCATTAAGACTTCAATCAAGGTAAAAGCAGAATACCGTTTAGTAGACCTTAATCGCATTAATGCCATCTCCCTCGATAGTGAGTGAGTACTCGCTTTTTTGCAAACTAATTGAAAACGGCAAATACTCACCGTTGGCAAGAAAGACGAATTGAGCACCTTTCGTGAACGACAGTGAAGATAACGCCTTTTTCAACGCTTTTAACTCAACATCAATGTCGTACTGCACATTCGCATTGGATTCATAAAAGGGCTCTTCTTGTACCCAAGTCACTTTAACATCGTCTTGTTTCGTCTCAGAATCACTAGATGACGGACTGGTCGAAGAAGCAACTCCTCCGGAGGCGTTTTCTATTGGCAACCATTGGCGCCATTCATCGCCATTAATCGAAATGACGCTGGTTGAGCCGGATAGCCAAGCGTTATCAGCAACCTTTTGCAATGCAAATCGTAGGGTTTGAGCTTCACGCTTTAGAGACTCTTCGTCTGAATCGACCGAGATATTGGGCGCAACTAAACTAAGCATCGCGCCCAAAATAGCCAGCACCACAAGCAGCTCTAATAAGGTAAAAGCCGCTTGTGACGTTTTTGTAGGATTCATGCGAAGGTAAGATTTATAGATCAGATGCGCTTAAGTCTTCCGCATCATCATCACCGCCTTCTCGGCCATCAGATCCCAATGAAATAAGATCATAGTCACCCGTTGAACCTGGACTGACATAGACAAATTCATTACTCCAAGGGTCCTTAGGCAACTTCGATAGGTAGCCGCCCGACTTCCAATTACGCGCTTCAGGAAAACCAGAAGGTTTAGACACTAAGGCTTCCAAACCTTGAGCAGTAGAAGGAAAATTTCCATTATCCAGTTTATACAAATTCAATGCGTTCACTAAATCACGCATTTGCGTCTTAGCGACGGTGACTTTCGCTTCATCGGCACGCCCGAGGATATTCGGTGCAATTAAGCCAATCAAGGCACCAAGAATCACCAAAACCACCATGAGCTCTAGTAAGGTAAAACCGCTCTGCTTTCTTTTATTAAACGCAGCGTGTTTACTGTGACCGCTATATGGACGTTCCTGCGACATAGGCATTACCAACTCTCCATCAGACAGGGTACCTATTGCGTCCAGTTCGTCGCTCTTCGATAATACTTCGTTTGCTTGCACTTGTTCTAATTGCATTTGCTTAAATAGTGTACGGCGGAACATGTCTACTCCTAATTCCTAAGCCATTTATCCTAATAACTGATTCATGTTCATGATCGGCAATAATATCGCCATTACAATCATCATAACAACTCCACCCATAACAAGCAGCATAATCGGCTCAAACAAGCCAACCATGGCACTAATCCAGTTATTGGTATCATCCTCTTGCTGCCTTGCTGCTTTGGAAAGCATAATATCCAAATCACCACTGCGCTCGCCACTGATAATAAGCTGAAGCATCATTGGAGGGAGTAACTTTGTTTTATTCAGCGCATCTCCAAGAGACCCACCTTCTCTAACGCTTTGCTGAGCTTTGGCTAGCCGTTTCTGAATACTTCTATTTGCCGATACCTGCGTCGCTATGGACATGGCCTCCACAAGCGAAACACCACTTGTCGTTAGCATGGAGAGCGTACTAATAAAACGCGTAACTTGAACCGTTTTTATCATGCTTCTAAGTCCAGGAACAGCCAACACCCAATGGTCTCGAAGCGTACGAATCGATTCTTTTTGAATCAGTACAATATACAGTAAAAGCAACACAATAAAGATAACAAATGTGACTTTACCATTACTTTGAAGCCAGTTACTGATGGCAAGCATCACTTGTGTAATTTGAGGTAGAGCGGCGTCTTGACGCTCAAACACCGACACAATATCCGGCATAACAGAACCAAGTAAAAAGACCACTATACTGATCGCAACAATGGTCAAAATAGCAGGGTACAACATCGCCATTTGAAGCTTTTGCTGATTACCGCGAACACGTTCGCTATAATCCGCTAACTGCATCAACACTTGAGGTAAGCCCCCTGATTCTTCACCCGCCTTAATACTGGCGCGAAACAGAATCGGAAACGCCTTAGGGTATTCTGCTAATGCACTAGCCAGAGGGTGACCTTCTAGAACCTTAGAACGAATGGCGAGCAACATACTGCGTATACGCTGCTTCGTGGTTTGTTGAGCGACCCCTGACAGGGCTTCTTCAATCGGCATTCCCGCATCAATCAGTGTCGCAAGTTGACGGGTTACTAGCGCACGTTCTTTTACATCAATAGAAGGTGAAAAAAAGCTGCTCTTCGTTTGCTCTTTTCCCCTTCGAGCATCGATTAACACCAGACCTTGATCACGCAGACGTTGACGTAAAATCCGTTCATTGTCCGCTTCAAGTACGCCCTTTTTTTTCCTACCTTTATGGTTTAAGGCCGTGTATTCAAATGCTGCCATACTCTTGCTTAACCCTTAATAATATTATCTAAGACAGCTTAATCTTTGCCGCCTTCGTGTGCGACACGAAGCACTTCTTCTAAACTTGTATGGCCTAACAATACTTTTTGAATACCGTCATCTCGTAAACTAGCATGGCGAGCGCGCGCTGCTTTTTCTAACGCTTGCTCACCTGCCTGTGAATGCACAAGCGACTGCACCGTTGCGTCCATCTCCAGTATTTCATACAAACCTAATCGACCGCGATAACCCTGACCAAAACAGTGTTCACATCCAACAGGGTGATAATGAGTCACGTCTTGATCTGTCGACACCTTCATTAGAACCTTGGTTGCCTCATCGGCAATTTCGGGCTTTTTACAGTGGTCGCATAATTTACGCACTAGACGCTGCGCTATAACACCAACAACAGAAGACGAAAGCAGGTAGGGCTCTACCCCCATATCTTGTAATCGCGTAATCGCACCCGAAGCACTGTTTGTATGGAGTGTAGACAACACTAAATGCCCCGTTAAGGAAGCCTGAACAGCAATATCAGCGGTTTCTTTATCTCGAATTTCACCTATCATCACCACGTCAGGATCTTGACGCAAAATGGCCCTAAGACCGCGAGCAAAGGTCATATCCGCTTTGGTATTAACCTGTGTTTGCCCTATGCCTTCGATATGATATTCAACGGGATCTTCGACCGTCATAATATTTCGCTGGCCATCATTTAAATAACCGAGAGAAGCATACAGGGAGGTTGTTTTACCAGAGCCTGTCGGCCCCGTCACCAAGATAATACCATGAGGGCGTGAAATAAGTTGTCGCAGCGTTTCACGGTCTTTATCAATCATCCCCAGATGCGTGAGATCGAGTCGACCAGCTTGCTTGGACAATAAGCGCATAACGATACGCTCACCATGCGTAGAAGGCAAAGTAGACACACGAACGTCGACTTCCTGACCCGACACGCGAAGGACAATACGCCCATCTTGAGGGATGCGTTTCTCAGCAATATCGAGTTTTGCCATGACTTTTATACGCGACACTAACATAGGCGCTAATGCTCGCTTCGGCTGAATAATTTCGCGTAATACACCATCCACTCGAAAACGCACCAACAATCGGCGTTCGAACGTCTCGACATGAACATCCGACGCGCCTTCCCTAACCGCCTCACTTAAGATGGCATTAATCAGCCGAATGATAGGGGCATCGCCCTCACTTTCGAGTAGGTCTTCGTTCTCTGGGATCGACTCTGCAACCGAACTTAAATCCAAATCATCACCGATGCCTTCGGCATCTGCGAGTGTTTGGCCGCCTTCACGCTGGTAAAAACGAACGACTTCAGCATCAAACTCAGTATCGGAAATTTCGACAAAATGAGGAGAGATTGGTGCAAGACGGCGCGCTTCCGACTTCGCCGCCAGTGTTGCTGAAGATCGATATTTAAGGTGCCAACCTTCATGATCCTCAAGCAACAAAACACCTTTTTCTTTAACAAAACTGTATGAGAGGCTGATCAAACTCTATTTCCTTACAAATAACCCATCACACACAATGTACTAGAAGTTCCAGTAAGCTGAAAGCCCTACGTTCCAATAACTTAATTCATTCTCTGGAATGGACACATAACGATCACGGCCAGGGTCAACACCTTCAGATGCAGTAACGGAATTGCTCGAGCTATCGGTATACACAGTGCCTCGTGTCGCCTCGATCGATTGTTGTCGAGTAATAAACAACTGTTTCAATTCGGGTCTTATCCGATAAAAGTAATTTGCAGTCGCCATGACACCAACATGTTCAGTAAATCGCCAACCGTATCCTGCACTAAATCCAACATCAAAACCCTCAAAAGAAGAATCAAAGGTTAAAGTGGGTTGTGAGGTATTTACCACGCTGTAGTACATCGGAATACCAACAGTCGCTCCAAACTGCAGACGGCTCCCTAATTCACGAGTTTTAAATAAAGTGTCGTATTTATAACCTGCCTGTAAGGAAAAACTAGTAAAGGTCTCTGTAAAGTTACGAATTTTCCCAGTTGGATCCGCACCATAAGCAGCATTTAACGCTTCGTATGTATTGGCAGCAGAGGATGTTCCATCACTTGTTCCTACGTAAGGCGACAAATTCGCCCTATTAAAGTCATCTAAAGAGCTTCCTGCATCAAAACCAGAGCGATCAAGACTCGACTGTGTATAGCTTGCACCAAAGACAATTTGATGACCATTATTTAGTAAATAACCGCCTAATATATCGAGCGCCTGGTGTTTTGTAGATGCTAAGTCTCTTTGATATGTTCCATCTACAGAGTATGTTGTTGAATCTGTCGGATCAACATTAGAGCCTGATGCTTTCCATGATTCATTCGCCTGATCAGATGTCAAGGTACTAGTATTATTAATATAAAAACCAAAACGATCTCCAATTGGTGTGTACCCACCCGAATAGTTGAAGATGTTTGTTGTTGTAGGGCTTGTCTCAAATTTAACGCCGCTTGAAAGCGTGCCGCCTTCTTTATAAGTAATTTGGCCTGCATTAAAGCCGATAAAAGTGAAGGCTTCGTTATTAATAGCAGCAAACAGTGTTGGGGATACAAGCAATGCTACGGAAGAGATGAACACTTTTCTCATACACTTTCTCCTTACATAAATATAAAAAAGCCGCTTATAAAAGCGGCTTTTAGCAAGTCAATATTTAGAATACATTCACTGTTAGGAACGCATTTCCGCCGTTTACGCCACTCGCTGTAAAAGATTTACATCCATCACCATTGCTAGGAGAGGACGTATAGGAAGCTAGTCCCCAACCTGCAGCCGTATCTTTGGCTGTAGAATCGCCTACGATATCCGAATACCAAGTCGCGTTTTCATCAAAAGCGGAGGATGTGAAAAGAAAGTTACCGTATTCACTGCTTCCTGGTGCTCCTGGCGTGCCAAGTCCTAGGTATTTTCCAGTGTCTGCCGTCGCAACAGCCTGAACTCGATATGCTTTTATTTGGAAGTTACCGTAGGCACTTGTCACTTCAACGACTTCTTCACCCACTTTTGTCCATTCCGCTTCTATAAGGCCTGTTTGCTCCTCACTTCCATCTTTAAAGGCATAGCATACTTTAGCATTCCCTTTGCCAGCACTCTCTGAATACGCATCAAAGAACAAAATCACGCGACCTTTCTCGGTACTTGAGTCCTGTCCTGACATAGAAAGGAACTGATTCGACCAAATATCCGAGCTGATATCTTCAAGTGCTGCAACTTCAACGATAGTGTTAAGATTACCTGTAGTTATAGTGCCATCACCTAACTGATCTTCAAGCAAGCCAACGTCCACAGTCTTCAAACGTATTTCATTATCAAAATCACTTAGCAAAATATTGCTGTTAATAATGTTTACGCCATAAGCGTTAAGAGTGCCCACATCAGCACCCTGATCGGCCTTCTCGACGACCGTCGCTGTTAGAATACTGGCTGTTTTAAAGAGACTTTCATTTGTTGCTTGATCTAGGTAATCATCAGCAACACGTGCCGTCGATTCAGCAGCCTGCCGTGCTCGGGCCTCCGCGGCATCAAGAGCAGCTTGTAGCGAAGTAGTGTTTACATTCGTATGTGTGTTGATGATATCTTGCTGAAAACTTGTCTTCGCGGTAGTAATGATAGTGCTCAGGTTCTGTGTTTCCAAACTAGATAAGAAATTATCTGCACTAGAAGGCGATGTAAGTTGAGCAGCGATACTGTCGTAAATAAATGACGATGCGTCGTTCGTCCTTGCTTCAACACCAGTACTACCTAACTCAATGCCGTTAACACTCTCAGCTGCATTATTTAAGACGCGGTTTCCTGCCTCAACAGTTTGTGCAAGCTTAACGGCAGCTTGTCGCATTGTAACGGCATTTGAATCACTACCAGTCTGAGTAATGTAGTTGTATGTGTTCAAATCTATTGTCGGCGTACCAGTTTGACCAAATACAGCCACCAACACGCGCTCTTGAGCTTGTGCAATACTCAATGAAAGATCTGAATTCGTGGCAAGTGACGTCGCCATTGTCGTAAGAGGGGTTAAGTTGAGTGTCGTTTGAGTTGAGCTGGTATCAATTACATTGCTTAAAGAACCATCCCAAGACTCCTGAGTCGCGGTATCTGTTCCGCCAATCGACTGCAACGTTAGTTGATTCGTCAAACCAACACTAAAACTAAATCTTCCCTCTGAATTGGTCGCTCCGCCTTTTTCAAATGAGTCTTGTACGCCATTACCGTTCAGATCAGGGTAGACGTAAGAACCCGAGATAGCATCATCAATAACCAAACCAGTAAAACTAGTTGAGTTAGAAGCTTGAGAGTCTTGATCACTTCCACCACCGCCACATGCGGATAGCATCGTGGTCGCAATAATAACCGAAAGCGCGACAGGGCTTTTTTTAAACTGAATCATGTTAAACTGAATCATGTTAAACACTCCAATTAAAATGCTGTTTGAAAACCAAGAGACAAATTAAGGCTACGTGGTGCTTCAGTACCATCAACTTTTATGGTTTCGAGGCCATAAGCTAGATCCATGCTAAAACGCTTGAATAATGACATACCCAAGTTTGCGTAGCTTAATTCACTTCCTGCCATGTTTTTTCGGTAGCCGATTCGAAAACCTGGAGCCCAATTACTATCACCATAATACGATGCTGATATAACCGCCCACTGGTATTGATCGCCTACAAAATCATTCACTTCAAACAAGTCATACGAAGTCGCTAACGTCCATTGCTTATCTGACAGCGCCACTGCTCCGTCAATTGTCACCTGCCTCTCCATCACATGTGTTTCGCTTGAGGCAATCTCTCCTCGGCTAGCAAACTGTGCAGCAACAACACAGTTATCTATTTGAGTACCCGTTAGACTTGAACAGTTTTGACCAATAATTCCATAATCAAATTCTGGCTCATTTAGGTTGGTTGCCGTTAAGCCAAGTTGATAGTTTTCTGCAACCCATATCGCACCAACATCAAGACCCACACCAAATGTACTTTCTTGGTTATCTTCAAGCGAATCTGAAAATTCATCACCAATATCGTCGTCTTCTTGCAGAACCAATAACGCCTTACCCAACGTCAAGTAATGTGCATGTAGCTTCGCACCACCAACAAGCATTCCGTATTGATTTGCCCAAATGTCTTTACTGTAACCAAATGAAAGATTCAGATCTGCACCGTCTTTAACATAAACGGACGACTGGGTCTGTATTGATTTTCCTTGAATTTCCGCTTCTTCAGCCAGAAAACTGCCTTTTACTAAACCAGTCAATGATGCATCAAACATAAAAGCGCCATACTGAGGGCTTCGGTATATCATCGGAAAAAGAGGGATTTGAGACGAAAACATGCCTTTACCTGTTGCATTTTCATCCATACTAGAGATCAGTTCGTTAACATCACGCAAAGCCTTGTCTACATCTTCGGCAGTCTCCAGTTCCTTATCGAGTGTTTCATCCAACTCGTCAATTTTCTCTTCCAGTGAGTCAACTTGCCCAAATTCATAACCAAAGGCCATTGGGCCAAACAAGCCCATACGGAATCGATCGCCGTCTTTATTATTTACCATTAGAAATGGCGCAGCAGGATTATAAAGCGCAGTCGATAGCGCTCGCTTATTAACAGACGTACCAAGCGTAAAACTTGATCCGGTAGGTTGATAGATAGGAGACGCAGCAAAACTAATACTACTCGCCAACGATGTGGCTAGGAGGAGCCCTTTTTTCATATAAACCTCTAACTTTGACTTTATCGAAGTTTCCCAGAGAAAGAGAAAACCGTTAACTGCTTTATTTGCACATTTATATAGTTTTAGCACAAATTAACGTAAAAATATGACACAAAGCTTACTTAGTTTTTATATTATCGACCAAATACTGATTTTGTTAGCTTTATTGTGCAAATTTTTTTAAATATAACGTAACGCTAATTATTTTTGAGCCCCTATTTGGGGTATGAAAGGAAGTTTCTTAAGATAAAATTCTTGGTTTCAATATGAGCTAAGAGCTGAAAATGAAAAAGCCCAACTAGTCACATCGACTAATTGGGCTTTTGTCTGTAGTGCTTCTGCCTATAGTGCCATTAATAAAAAGCACTAAAGCTTAAAACACAGCGATGACCAATATTGCTTACTGAGCAAATGTTGCTTTTTCTTCTTCTGTCACTTCTTTCATCGAAAGCTTGATTCGGCCACGAGCATCGACATCTAGCACTTTAACGATAACGTCTTGACCTTCTGCCAGCACATCTGAAACTGCGCGGATACGCTCTTCAGCTATCTGAGAGATGTGCACTAAACCGTCCTTACCAGGAAGAATATTCACGAATGCGCCGAACTCAGCAAGACGAACCACTTTACCTTGGTAAAGCTTGTCAATTTCTGCTTCTGCAGTAATTTCATGAATTTTCAACAATGCAGCATCAGAAGACGCTTTGTCTGCTGCGTAAATACGCACCGTACCGTCATCATCAAGGTCGATAGAAGCGCCTGTTTCTTCGGTAATGGAACGAATGGTCGCGCCGCCTTTACCAATAACATCACGAATTTTTTCAGGATCAATTTTAACCGTTGCCATAGAAGGCGCATTCGGAGACACTTCTGGGCGAGCGTAACCAATCACAGTTGCCATTTCACGTAGAATATACTTACGAGCGTCCATCGCTTGTGTTAATGCAATGTCCATGATTTCTTCGTTAATGCCTTCGATCTTGATGTCCATCTGTAAAGCAGTAATACCTTCTTCAGTACCCGCTACTTTAAAGTCCATGTCACCAAGGTGGTCTTCATCGCCTAGAATATCAGTCAGTACAGCAAAACCGTCGTCTTCTTTTACAAGACCCATTGCAATACCAGCAACAGGTGCTTTTAGAGGAACACCGGCATCCATCATCGACAAACTTGCACCACATACAGATGCCATAGAGCTTGAGCCATTCGATTCAGTGATTTCAGAAACAATACGAATCGTGTAAGGGAATTCGTCTTCGCTCGGAAGAACCGCTTGTACGCCACGACGAGCCAAACGACCATGCCCAATTTCACGACGACCAACACCACCCATACGACCACATTCGCCAACAGAGTAAGGAGGGAAGTTATAATGAAGCATGAAGCTGTCTTTATTCTCTCCAGCAAGACCATCTGAAATTTGAGCATCACGGCTAGTACCTAACGTACAAGTTGCAATTGCTTGAGTCTCACCACGAGTAAACAGAGAAGAACCATGTGTCTTTTTAAGAAGCCCTACTTCAACGTTGATAGGACGAACTGTTTGATTGTCACGGCCATCGATACGCGGCTGACCATCAATAACGCGACGACGTACAATGTTCTTTTCTAGCTTAGCAAATGCACCCGTAACGTCAGCTTCATCGTATTCGCCTTCTTCGGAAACCAATGCAGCTACCGCAGCTTCACGAATCTCACCAAGTTTGGTGTAACGCGCCATTTTCTCACTGATACCATAAGCTTCTTCGATTTGAGTAGCAAAGCCCAGTTGAACGGCGTCCGTTAAACCTTCTTTTGCCGCTTCTGCAGTCCATTCCCAGCGAGGCTTGCCTGACTCAGAAACAAATTCATTGATCGCAGTGATTGCAGTTTGCATTTCTTTGTGTGCGTAAAGTACTGCACCCAACATCTCGTCTTCAGTAAGCTCTTGAGCTTCTGATTCCACCATAAGAACAGCGTCTTTAGTACCAGCAACAACCATGTCCAACAAAGAACCATCAAGCTCACTGTTTGATGGGTTTAATAAATAACCCTCTTCATCATTGAAGCCAACACGAGCTGCACCAATAGGACCATTAAATGGAATACCTGAGATAGCAAGTGCAGCAGAAGTCGCCAACATCGCTGGAATATCTGCATCAAGATCAGTATTGGTAGACATAACCGTACAAACAACCTGTACTTCGTTCATGAACCCTTTAGGGAATAATGGACGAATAGGACGGTCGATCAAACGAGAGGTTAGTGTTTCTTTTTCAGAAGGACGGCCTTCACGTTTTAAGAAACCACCAGGGATTTTACCGACAGCGTAAGTACGCTCTTGGTAATGAACAGAAAGAGGGAAGAAATCTTGACCCGGCTTAGCTGTTTTAGCGCCAACAACTGTCGCCAATACTTGAGCATCGCCCAAAGTACAAAGAACAGCACCCGTTGCTTGACGAGCGATGCGGCCCGTTTCCAAAGTAACCGTTTGGTTACCAAATTCAAAAGTTTTAGTCGTAATGCTCACAAAAAGTCCTTACGTTAAATTTAGTTTACTGCGCGTTCCCAAAGACAATCTTGTTTAGCCAGTACTCAAATACATTCTTAATAAATACGCGTTTAATAAATGCTCGTATCAATAAAAACACATTTGAAGTACAGGCTGCCCCTTGGGAATCCAAATAAAAAAAGGGCCATAGTAAACTATGGCCCCCTTCGGTCTTAGCGACGTAGACCTAGTTTTTTGATCAAACTAGTGTAACGTGCTGCGTCTTTACGCTTAAGGTAATCCAACAACTTACGACGTTGGTTTACCATGCGAATCAAACCGCGACGAGAATGGTGGTCATGAATGTGAGCTTTAAAGTGACCTTGTAGACCTTCAATGTTTTTAGTCAACAATGCAACTTGAACTTCTGGAGAACCAGTGTCACCTTCAGCTACTTGAAATTCTTTAACCAATGCTGCTTTAGCGTCTGCAGACAATGCCATAATCTTAATCTCCGATATAATATGCGTTACAGAAATAAAGGATAGCCGAGCATATTTTCAGTTACCCTAGACGAGGGTGTCGCCAAGACAATTAGCCTAACAACATCTCAACGCGCGCAATAATAACACTATTTTTGCGCTAACTCACTGGTATTTATCAAGCGATGCGCCTTAATTTTGCGATCCTTGACAATCCCTAAGCCTAAAAATAAACCGTCCGACAATCTAAACAAGCGAACAAGCGAATCCGAGGTAATATTTCGCGTGTCGTTCAAAGGACGACCAAAGGTCATTTCTTTCGCTTCTTCATCTGAAAGAGACACTTTTTCGAAGTGTGATACCGCCGTATCTGATGGCATAAGACGCCCATCAAGCGCAGATTCACTAGACGTTTGCAGCGCTTCAAACTCTTCAAGCGTGAGCATGTCATTTGGATTGTATCCAGCTGTTGACACTCGATGCAGAGTTTTTAGGTGCGCCCCACAGCCCAGTGCATCACCAATATCTTCACCAATTGTCCGGATATACGTGCCCTTAGAGCAGGTGATATCTAAGGTAAGAGTATTATCCGTTCGCTCAATAACCGATAGATTTCGGATCGTCACTTGGCGACGCTTTCGCTCTATACTAATGCCTTTTCTAGCATACTCGTACAGAGGTTTTCCCTCATGCTTAAGCGCGGAATACATAGGCGGAACCTGATTAATGTCACCCCGAAAGCGATCGAGTAATGTTTCAAGCTCACTATCAGACAGTACTGGAACAGGATCCGTGCTAAGCACTTCTCCTTCTTTGTCGCCGGTCGTCGTCGTTGCACCCAACTCAATACACGTAATGTATCGTTTATCCGCATCAAGTAGAAATTGGGAAAACTTTGTAGCTTCTCCCAAACACAAAGGCAACATTCCGGTAGCAAGGGGATCAAGTGCGCCTGTATGGCCCGCTTTTGCAGCACGATACAATCGGCGCACTCTTTGCAAAGCTTGATTAGAGCTAAGACCAAGAGGTTTATTTAATAAAACGACGCCATCAACCTGACGCCATTGTGTCTTACCCATAGTTCAAACTTATTCTTCTGATGAATCCGAGCTTTGATCTTTGCGAATTGCATCATCAATCAATGCAGACATACGAGCACCATTCACAACACTTTGGTCATAATGAAAGCGTAAATGAGGCATTACTCGTAATTTAACCTCTTTAGACAATCGATGTCTTAAAAAGCTTTTAGCACTGTCTAAAGCGACTTGATTATCAGCTAACTTTTTAGGGTCTTCATCAATACCAAGAACGGTGTAGTAAACATCGGCGTAACCCAAATCTTTCGCTACACGCACTTCATTGATCGTAACAAAACCCAAACGCGGGTCTTTCACTTCGAACTGAATGAGGGACGCCAGCTCCTTTTGGAGCTGGTCACCAATACGACTAGTACGACTAAATTCGCCTGCCATTTATTTTCCCTTTATAGAGAGCGAGCGACTTCGATCGTCTTAAAGACCTCGATCTTATCACCCACTTTCACATCATTATAATTCTTCACACCGATACCACATTCCATGCCCTGACGAACATCATTTACAGCATCTTTGAAACGGCGTAAAGACTCAAGCTCACCTTCATATATAACAACATTATCACGAAGTACGCGAATTTTATCGTTACGGTAAACCGTACCTTCGATCACCATACAACCAGCAACTAAGCCAAACTTAGGTGAACGGAATACATCACGTACTTCAGCAGTACCAACAATGTCTTCACGAAGATCTGGTGTCAACATGCCAGAAAGGGCCTGCTTCACATCATCGATAATGTTATAGATAACGCTATAGTAACGAAGATCTACACTTTCACGCTCAATGAATTGTTTAGCCGAACTGTCTGCACGAACGTTAAAACCGAAGATAACAGCTTCAGAAGCAAGCGCTAATGTCGCATCAGTCTCAGTAATACCGCCAACACCGCTCGATACGACGTTCACTTTTACCTCATCGTTGCTAAGGTCTGTCAAAGACTTGATCAAAGCTTCCAATGAACCACGAACATCGGCTTTCAATACAACATTTAGCGTACGAACTTCGTCTTTACCCATTTCACTAAACAAGTTTTCAAGCTTAGCAGAGTGTTGGCGAGCGAAACGTACTTCACGGTATTTACCTTGACGGAAGTTAGCAACTTCACGAGCTTTACGCTCATCTGCCACCACAACAAATTCTTCACCGGCTTCAGGTGTACCGTCCAAACCTAAAATTTCAACAGGAATAGAAGGCCCTGCACCCTTAATAGTTTTGCCGTTTTCATCTAGAAGCGCACGTACACGCCCCATATTCAAACCAGCCAAAACAATATCGCCTTGTTTCAAGGTACCATTTTGAACAAGCAAGGTTGCAACAGAACCGCGACCTCGGTCCAAACGTGCCTCAACAACCACGCCTTTCGCAGGCGCGCTTGGCACAGCCGTAAGCTCTAGTACTTCTGATTGAAGCAATATTGCATCAAGTAGCTCATCAATACCTTCACCAGACTTAGCGGAAACGCCCACAAACTGAACATCGCCACCCCATTCCTCTGGTACAACTTCTTGAGCAACAAGTTCATTTTTAACTCGCTCTAAATCCGCAGAAGGCTTGTCGACTTTCGTAATAGCCACAACCATAGGAACTTCTGCAGCGCGAGCATGCTGAATCGCTTCAATTGTTTGTGGCATAACACCATCGTCGGCAGCACAAACAAGGATAACAATATCTGTCGCTTGAGCACCACGAGCACGCATAGCTGTGAACGCTGCGTGTCCAGGTGTATCAAGGAAACTCACCATACCATGTGGCGTTTCTACGTGATATGCGCCGATATGCTGTGTGATACCGCCAGACTCTCCTGCTGCTACACGAGTGGTACGAATGTAGTCAAGTAATGACGTTTTACCATGGTCAACGTGACCCATAACCGTCACAACTGGCGCACGTGCTACAAGCTCACCCTCGTAGTCAATCGCATCAACCACGTCGTTTTCGACCGCATTTTCATCGATAAACTTAACTTTATGACCCATTTCCTCTACAACTAACGTTGCAGTATCACGGTCTATCGTTTGGTTAATGGTCGCCATAGCGCCCATTTTAAACATCACTTTAATTACTTCCGCGCCTTTAACAGCCATTCTTTCAGCTAAATCAGCTACGGTGATACTTTCTGGGATAGCAACTTCATGAATCATTGGCGCAGTTGGTTTTTGGAAGCCATGCTCTTGCTTATTATTTGACTTCTTACTCTTACGCCCTAATTTACGGCGACCAAACTCTTCTTCACCAGTAACATCGATACGAGAATGACGTTTTGGATCTTGGTTGCGACCACGATTTGATTTGCCTTCTGAATCAGACTGCCTTGGCGCACCTTTCTTACCTTTTGGAGCAACAGCAGATTTCTTAGCGCCATCCATTGCTGGAGGTGTTGCTTTGCGATTTGTTTTAGACTCTTTTGGTTTGTCCACGAGTTCTTTCGCTCCTGTGTCGGAGCTACGCTGCTCCTTTTTTAATTCCGCTTGTTTTTGAGCTTCTGCTTCTTTTGCCTGAGCTTCTAAACGCGCTTTTTCTTCGGCTTCAGCTTTAGCCTTTGCCGCCTTTTCTGCTTCTAAACGTTCTGCTTCAGCCTTTTCAGCTGCAAGCCTAGCGGCTTCTTCCGCTTCAATACGAGCTTGCTCTTCGGCCTGACGTTTAGCAGATTCTTCCTGCTGAACTTTTAGATCATCATCCGCTTCAACACGTTTAACATAAGTACGTTTCTTTTTAACAGCAACGTTTACTGCTTTACCATCACTAGACAGCGTACTGGTTTTCTTACGTTGTAGCGTAATTTTTTGAGAACCTGTTTCTTCTTCGCCGTGCTGACGTTTTAGAAAGTTCAACAAAATTTGCTTTTCTACATCAGAGACATCTTGATCTTCCTTAGTTTGAGGAAGGCCAGCATCTTTCATCTGAGTTAGCAGCTTTTCCACTGGTGTACTCACCAATTCAGCCAATTTTTTTACGGTTTGAACTGTCATTAAGTTCCCCCTTTTACTCAGATTTATTCGGATTCAGCAAACCAAGGTGCGCGAGCTGTCAAGATAAGAGACGCGGCGCGTTCTTCGGTAATACCTTCTATTTCTAACAATTCGTCGACAGATTGCTCAGCAAGATCTTCCATTGTAATAATCCCCTTAGACGCAAATACAAGCGCAAGGTGGCTGTCCATTCCTTCCATCGTCAACAAATCTTCAGCAGGCTTAGCATCATCTAGCTTTTCTTCTGCCTGCAATGCCTGATTCAATAGGCTCTCTTTTGCTCTAGAACGCAATTCGTTCACAAGGTCTTCATCAAAGCCGTCGATGTCCAGCATTTCTTCCATTGGAACGTATGCGACTTCCTCAAGCGTTTCGAAACCTTCGTCAACTAATTGCAATGCTAAGTCATCATCGATATCCAATGAGTTCACAAACACATCGATAAGCTTCTGAGACTCTTCTTGCTGCTTACTTTGCGCTTCTTCACTGGTCATGACATTCAATGCCCAACCTGTTAATGACGTCGCTAAACGAACGTTTTGGCCATTTCGACCAATGGCTTGCGCTAAGTTGTCACTTTTTACAGCAACATCCATAGAATGAGCATCTTCATCGATAACAATCGAATCGACCTCTGCTGGCGCCATCGCGTTAATAACAAGCTGCGCAGGATTATCATCCCACAACACGATATCTACACGTTCACCATTCATTTCATTCGATACGGCTTGTACGCGTGCACCACGCATACCAACACATGCGCCGATAGGATCGATACGGCGGTCGTTCGTTTTAACTGCTATTTTAGCTCGCAAACCTGGATCGCGAGACGCGCCACGAATTTCGATCACTTCTTCAGCGATCTCAGGCACTTCTAGCTTAAACAACTCAATCATGAATTCTGGCACGTTACGAGAAAGGACCAACTGTGGGCCTCTACCGTCTTCGCGAATTTCAGATAAAAGAGCACGAATCCGATCGTTCATACGGAACATTTCGCGATTGATCAACTGATCTTTTGGTAATGCCGCTTCCGCATTTTCACCTAGGTCTACGATCAAGCTGTCACGTGTTACTTTTTTAACTTGTCCATGTACCAGTTTACCGACTTTCTCGCTGTATCTCGCAACAACCTTGGCACGTTCAGCTTCACGTACTTTTTGTACAATAACCTGCTTAGCAGTTTGAGCGGCAATGCGACCAAACTCTTCAGAAGGAATTTCTTCTTCGTATATTTCGCCTATCGCTAAACCTAGACTTTGCTCAACAGAGTCATCTATTGTAAGTTCGGAATCTGGGTACGAATAATCTTCATCAGCTACGATGTTCCACTGACGAAATGTGTTGTAATCTCCAGTGCGCTGATCTATAGACACTCGAATCTTAACATCTTCTTCAAAACGACGTTTCGCCGCGCTAGCTAATGCTGTCTCAACTGCTTCAAAAATGACTTGTTTCGGGACATCTTTTTCGTTGGAAACTGCTTCAGCTACCAAAAGAATTTCTTTGCTCATCCTTTTAGCCTCTCTTTAAAGGTTAAACTTAAAATTGTGGAACAATATTGGCTTTCTCGATCAACTCGATGGGCAACAAATACTCTTCTTGATCGACAAGGATAACTACCTCATCACCTTCAACACCTGTAAGTTGCCCCTTAAACTTACGACGCCCATCAAAGGGAACACGTAATTTAAGAGCAACGACCGACCCAACGTAAGATTCATATTGAGACAGTTCAAATAACGGCCTATCGAGACCTGGTGATGACACTTCTAAATTGTATTCACCCGTGATTGGATCCTCAACGTCAAGAATAGAACTCACCTGACGACTCACTTGTGCACAATCTTCTACGTCGATCCCTTTCTCTTTATCCGTTTCGATAAATATTCTTAAAACTGAGTGCTTGCCCTGAGAAATGTACTCCATCCCCCAAAACTGGAAGCCTAACCCTTCAACAACAGGTCGAATAAGCTCTTCAATTAATGTGTGTTTGGCAGACAAAGCATCTCTCCTACTGAGACCTACACGTTACTTAGGTTTAAAACCCACAAACAAAAAACGGGCACAAGGCCCATTTACATCATATATTCCACATAGCAAAAAACCCCATATGGGGCTTTCTGACAACATCCCAACTATTATAAATAACAATTGGAATCAAAAAGTTGGTTGCGGAGGCCGGATTTGAACCGACGACCTTCGGGTTATGAGCCCGACGAGCTACCAGACTGCTCCACCCCGCGCCAAATTGAGAGCATTATAACACTCTCAAAAAATTATCCAACAAATTGGTGCCGATGGCCGGACTCGAACCGGCACAGCCGTAGGCCACCACCCCCTCAAGATGGCGTGTCTACCAATTCCACCACATCGGCAATCTAAAACTCAATCAACATCAATTACATGCCGATCAAGTTAGTTAGAAGGTATATCAGATCCTACTTCAGTTGTGTCCAATTGAGGCAAACTATCTTCAGACTCAACAACTGGCGCTTGAGGAACAAAATCTAACGCACCAGAGACACTTTTCGCTTTCTCGCTCGCAACGTATGCTAAGCCAAAGCTAGTCAAGAAAAACACAAGCGCAAAAAAAGCCGTCATACGACCAAAAAAGCTACTTCCGCCTTGACTACCAAATACTGTTTGAGAGGCACCGCCACCAAATGAAGCCCCAGCGTCAGCACCTTTACCCTGTTGCAATAAAACAAGAGCAATAATTGCAACTGCAGCCAACACATGTACTACTAAAATTAGCGCTTCCATTAAATTCCAGCCGCCTTAATAATCTCGTTAAACTCTTCTACTTTCAAAGAAGCACCGCCAACCAGCGCTCCATCAATATCTTCCTGCTCAAAAAGCTCTTTAGCATTCGCTGCTTTCACACTTCCGCCGTAAAGAATACTGACTTTTTTACCCAAACCTTCGAGAGATTCAGAAAGTAGCTTCCTAATCGATGCATGAACTTCTTGAGCCTCTGCACTTGAAGCTGACTTCCCTGTGCCAATCGCCCAAACGGGTTCATAGGCAATTACAACATTATCAAAGTTTTCCGCACCAACAACATCAAGCACGCTCTTTATTTGAGTCGAACATACTTCAATTGTAGAACCTTGTTCTCGCTGCTCTAACGTTTCACCGACACATAAAATTGGAGTCAACCCAAACTTAAGTACTTGAGATATTTTCTCAGCGACAATAGCATCGGTTTCACCAAACAATTCACGTCGTTCAGAGTGACCTACAATCACTGAGTCAGCACCAATATCTTTCAACATCGCTACAGAAACTTCGCCAGTAAAAGCACCATCGCTATACGAGGATACGTTCTGTGCGGAAACACTCAAACCATTTAGATCAGCGACCAAAGCAGATGCTTTTTCCAAATAGGGAAATGGGGGCGCGATAACGACATCAACATCATTAACCGACACAAGAGTTTCTACAATATTCTGTAAAAAATCCTTAGAGCCGTTCAGTTTCCAGTTTCCTGCAACAATCTTACGTCGAGACATCACACCCTCCTAAATTCGATGCAAGATTCTAGAGAAAGCTGCCCCCAGAATCAAGCGATAATTGCACTAAATCACGACTAATCAGTCAATCAGCTACAAACCAACCGATCTGCCACACTTAAAACTAACGTTTACTAAATCACTTTCTGCACTTCAGCCGATAGATAATCTATCAAATCCGAAACCAATTCATCATCACGACCCTCTACCATTACACGTATTAAAGGCTCAGTTCCTGAAGCACGCAATAACACGCGACCAGATCCATTTAGACGCTCGTTAGCGTGAGCAATTGCCTTTTGTAAAGCAGGTACCTCAGACGGTATAAAGCGCTCTTTTACCCGAATGTTTTTTAGCTTTTGAGGGAATTTCACCAACCCCTCAAGCAACTCATGAAGTGGTTTTCCTTCTTCTAACATTGCTTGCAAAATCTGCAACGCTGCGATAATCCCATCTCCGGTTGTTGTAATTGATTTACACACAATGTGCCCGGAAGGCTCTCCACCCAAAGACCAACCATGCTGAGTCAACTTTTCATTTACATATCGATCACCAACATTGGCACGACTAAAACCAACACCGCGTTCAGACAGCGCCAACTCCAATCCAAAGTTAGTCATTAGTGTACCGACTACACCACCAGAGAACTGGCCTTTTGAACTCAAATGATTGGCAATAATATAAAGCACATCGTCGCCATCACAAACTTTCCCAAACTTATCAACGAGAATCAATCGATCGCCATCGCCATCCAAAGCAATACCAATATCCGCACCATGTGCAACCACATTTTTTTGCAACAACTCAGGCTTCGTTGCACCACTCACCTCATTAATGTTTAGGCCGTCTGGACTCGCACCAATTACGATAACGTCAGCCCCTAACTCGGAAAACACTCTTGGAGCAACATGGTAGGTAGCACCATCAGCACAATCTAAGACCATTTTAAGGCCAGTTATGCGTAAACCAATTGGAAACGTACCTTTACAGTACTCAATATAGCGTCCAGCGGCGTCATCAATTCTTTTTGCCTTCCCTATTTTATCCGATTCAACCACTTCCATTGGCTGGTCCAGCCAGTATTCAATTTCCTCCTCAAGCTCATCAGAAATCTTCCCCCCTTCAGAAGAAAAGAATTTAATCCCATTATCTGTGTATGGGTTATGAGATGCACTAATCACGATCCCTGCACACGCTCTAAAAGTCCGCGTCAAATAAGCAATAGCTGGCGTTGGCATCGGCCCAACCAGCCTCACATCTGCGCCAGCAGCAACAATACCCGCCTCAAGCGCCGATTCAAACATGTAGCCAGAAATACGCGTATCCTTACCAATCAATATTTTATTTTTTGATTGACCATTAAATACTTTACCTGCTGCCCATCCAAGTTTAAGCATAAATTCAGGCGTAATAACCCCTTTACCAACTTGCCCACGAATACCATCTGTTCCAAAGTACTTACGCATTACGACTCTCTCTCAATTCGATACATCATCTCTAACATTTCGACATGCGGTCGCACGTCGTGCACTCTAAAAATCCTTGCGCCTTTAGAATAGGCTGAAGCATGAACCCCCATACTCCCAAATAGCCTATCACCTACATCAACTTTTAGCACATCACCTATAAGGGACTTTCTAGAGGCTCCAACCAAAACCTCATAACCCAAACCTTTGAATTCAGCCAAGCGATTCAACAGCGTCAAATTATGCTGGCGATTTTTACCAAATCCAATACCAGGATCAACCAATATATTGCAGCTCTTTATCCCCGAGTCTTGAGCCAATTTCGCCCTATTAGCAAGATAACCAACCACATCCTTGAGAGCTGACTCATACACTGGCGCGTTCTGCATATCTTCTGGCGTCCCCTTCATATGCATCAAACAAACAGGGAGATCCAACTCTGATACGACATCTATCGCACCTTCTCGTTCAAGCGCCCTCACATCATTAATGAGCCCCGCACCTTCCGCACCAGAGATACGCATTACCTCAGGTGAGCTACTATCAACAGAGACAATCGTATCAAATCTAGCGATAATCGCCTCAACAACAGGAACAACCCTATCTAATTCTTCTTGTAGTGACACTGGAGCAGCGCCAGGACGCGTCGACTCACCACCAACATCAATGAAAGAGGCACCTTCGGAGAGCATTTCCTCAACTCTGAACATTGCCGAGTCAATCACATTAAATTTCCCGCCATCAGAAAAGGAGTCAGGCGTCACGTTAAGAATCCCCATGACATGAGGGCGCGTTAAATCAAGTTTCTTACCGCCAAAATTCATCATCGACATATGTGTCACCAAATTCAACATCTAGATACAAATCAAACAAAAAAATAGGCGAGCTCAATGCTCGCCTATTAAAAACTTAAACTTCTCTTAAAAGCTTCAACAGCTTTGCATCTAACCCTTATTGGGTTCTCCGCCAAGATCCTCATTAGAATCAGGGGAATCACCTTCCGGCTTAGAAGCCCCCACTGTTTCATCATTAACTTCAGCAGCTACACCGTCTCCAGATCCACCATTCGAATCACCCCAGCCTTCTGGAGCGCTTGGCGTTTTACCATCCATAATCTCTTTAATCTGTTTAGCGTCGATCGTCTCGTACTGCATTAACGCTTCCGCCATTACGTCAAGCTTCGAGCGATTTTCTTCTAGAATATCGGTAGAGCGCTTGTAACATGAGCTGATAATACTTTTCACTTCAGCATCGAGCTTCTTACCAGTCTCTTGCGAGAAGTAATTTGCTTTACTGCCTGTACCGCCACCAATATAACCACCGCTGCTATCATCTTCTTCGTAGGCATATGCGCCCAACTCTTCAGACAAGCCCCACTTAGTCACCATATTTCGGGCCAAGCTAGTCGCACGTTCAATATCGTTTGAAGCGCCAGTTGAAACACCATCAAAACCATGAATCATCTCTTCAGCAATACGTCCACCGTAGAGACTACAAATCTGAGATTCAATACCACGCTTACTTAAACTGTATTTATCCTCTTCTGGTAAATACATAGTGACACCAAGTGCACGACCACGAGGAATAATCGTTACTTTATAAACTGGATCGTGTTCGGGCATCAAATAACCCACAATAGCATGACCCGCTTCATGGTAAGCGGTATTACGCTTCTCTTCCTCTTTCATGACCATGGATTTTCGTTCGGCACCCATTAGGATTTTATCCTTCGCAAGCTCCAAAAGCTCCATATTGACTAAGCGTCGATTAGAGCGCGCAGCAAACAAAGCCGACTCATTCACCAAGTTAGCAAGGTCTGCACCAGAGAAACCTGGTGTACCACGAGCAATGTTCTTCGGCTGAACGTCGTCGTCACACGGCACCTTGCGAAGATGCACTTTTAAAATCTGTTCACGACCTCGAATATCAGGCAAACCAACCGTTACCTGACGGTCAAAACGACCAGGACGTAGTAAAGCAGGGTCAAGCACATCTGGACGGTTGGTCGCCGCAATAACAATAATCCCTTCATTACCTTCAAAACCATCCATTTCAACCAAAAGCTGGTTCAATGTTTGCTCACGTTCGTCATTACCACCACCCATACCAGAGCCACGGTTACGACCTACCGCATCAATCTCATCAATAAAGATAATACATGGAGCATGCTTCTTGGCTTGTTCAAACATATCACGAACACGCGATGCACCTACACCAACAAACATCTCAACAAAATCAGAACCCGAAATGGTAAAGAATGGTACTTTTGCTTCACCAGCAATAGCCTTCGCCAACAAAGTTTTACCCGTACCTGGAGGACCTGCCATCAAAATACCGCGAGGTATTTTTCCGCCTAAGCGTTGAAATTTGCTCGGCTCACGTAAGAAGTCAACCAACTCTTCCGTGTCTTCTTTCGCTTCATCACACCCTGCGACATCCGCAAATGTCGTTTTAATCTGATCTTCAGGTAAAAGTCTCGCTTTAGACTTACCAAATGACATTGGTCCGCCTTTACCGCCACCACCGCCTTGCATTTGGCGCATGAAGAACATAAAAATCGCGAGAATCAATAAAATAGGGAAACTGGCAACCAGCAACTGAGTCCAAATACTTTGCTGCTCTGGCATGCGACCTTCAACAACCACATTATTGCTCAGCAAATCATCCATTATTTTAGGGTCTGCCGCCGCAGGCCTAACCGTCTCAAACGTGTCACCACTCGTTCTGCTACCACTAATGGTATAGCCATCAACAACAACTTTAGCGATACGACCATCGTGAACTTCTTTAACAAATTCAGAATACGAGATGCGATTCGCCTCGCTCGTCGTATTAAAATTGTTAAAGACCGTAAGTAGCACTGCAGCAATCACAAGCCACAGTAGAATATTTTTAAGCATATCGTTCAAGAGCACACCTCTTAACGGTTAACGTTCGCCAATTTTTTTAATCAGCCATTAATTACATTGTATTTATTTAAGTACTATCAAAGCACTCAAGTCGCCAAATATGATTCCAAACAGACCTAGTATTTCGGTCGAGTAGAATTAACAAACGGCATAATAAAGGTTCATATTGGGGGTCTTAAAAAAAAATACAAGTCCTCATCCGACATTCTGTATTCTTCTTACCTAATCCATCGCCAATTCCGCTATAATATCGCGTAACGTGACGAGCCTCCAATAAAGAGGACAAACTAATATGAGATATTTTAACTATGAGCCTAACCAATACTCAAAAAAAGCAATACCGGCTAATCGGACACTCCCTTAATCCCGTTGTTACAGTGGCAGGGAACGGTCTTACTGAACCCGTACTAACCGAAATGGATCGCGCACTTGAAGACCACGAGCTTGTCAAAATTCGCTACAGTATTGTAGATCGCGATGTTCGCAACGAGCTTATCGCCGAAACAAGTAAAATACTAAAATGTGAAATTGTTCAAACCATTGGTAAAGTTGCTTTGTTTTACCGCGCGTCTCTTGAGCAAAATCCGAAGCTTTCAAACCTTTTACGCTAGTTCCCCGTTGGATGGTCTACTATTTTAGTATAGACCATCCATTCAACCTTCCCGAATATTGGCCGATATACCTCATAACACTCGGGAGGAAATATGCTTTTTATCGACCCAATCACTAAAACACACCTTAAGATAGGTCAGCAGAATGAGCCGTTAAAACGACGTACGACTTACTCCAAGCTAATTAGTGATGAAGTAGATATCAGCACAGAGGCCCACTCTGTAAAAGAAATTGCACTTTTTACCGATCAAACACATGAACTTCAGCCTGAAGACAGCCTAATTGCAAACCTTTTGGCAGCGGTCTTTGACAAATGTGAAAAAAAACACACACCAACCATTCCACTCCAATCAATAAACAAGCAGACCAAACGTGCTGTTATTCTTCAAACTCCCCCGATCCCGAGAGCCTTGAGTCATAATAATGCTGGTGACGTCAATGAATCAAAACACAAAATAGAAGAATTTACTGCGCATGTCCCCGTGATATCAAAAGAAGGTCGCTCTGTAGATTTCACATTATTTCTTGAACTAGGATTAGGCTCCCCCAAAATAGCTGATCTATTTAAAGAGTCTAAAAAGAAAATTGATACACAGCCTGTCAAGACGCCTTATGAACTTTCATACATAACGAGTTTACCGAAAGAGTTGACCTTCATCGTGGATCAAGATGGTGAAGCAGATCAAATACAAACACTGTTAGATATAAAGCAGGGGGATGCAGGAGATATAGGAAAGGCCGGAAAATATGAAAACGCCAAAGGACTGAGAGTTTGGCTAATCAACCCTAAGCTCATCACCCCTATTTTACTAGGGGACGCCAACTTAGGTTATGTGTACGTTGGAAATGTCACACCTAGCCATAAACACATTCAGTCAGAAGAACATCCAGTAGCATATCAAGGTATTGATATAGAAGCTTGATTAACCTTTTCTAAAATACTCTTCTATTGAAAACGGTACGCAAAACCGATAGTCGTCGCACTCTCTGACTCACCCTCTTTAACGCTTGCTGTAATTAGACTGTAGTCGACATTCACGGACCAATTATCAAACACCTCATGCTCCACACCAAAGCCTAACCTTTTCGACGTTTGAGTCGACCCCGCTTCAGGCGAAACATCGACCTGAGCCAAGCCAAAAAAGAAATAAGGTCGTATCTCGCCATTATCATAGCCGAATTGCAGATCCACATAATTCATCGTCGCAGAAAGATCTCTTCCATCTTCCGTTTGTGGGAACGACTTCACACCTTTTGCCATTCCCACTTTCACACTGGCACTATTATTAAAGCGATAAACAACGGCATAATTTAACGCCATTGCGTCAAGACCTTCCTCTTGGAAACCATGCGATTCCGAGTCCAAATACAATGAAGTGAACCCAAGATTAAGAGACCAAGGTGATTCTGCATGGCTCGCTGTCGCAAAAGACACAAGAAACAAAGAAAAACAATACATCCAAATTGGTCGAAACAACATTTCATCCTCAAAATAAAAAAGCCCTAATATCACGATCAAAAAAGGATCACCTGACATTCGGGCTTTCGATTGTAAAGCATATAAAATAGCCTCGCTATTTCACACGCCTTATTTCCTTAAAACACACACTAGATCATTTAAGCACTAAAACAGTTATACGCTAAAGCTAGCACCACAACCGCAAGTCGACGTTGCATTTGGATTCGTGACCGTAAAACGAGCGCCCTCTAAGTTTTCTTGATAATCCACTTCAGAACCTACTAGGTATTGAAAGCTCAAAGGATCAACGACCATACGAACCCCTTCACGTTTCACTTCCGTATCGTCTTCTTGATACTCTTCATCAAACGTAAAACCGTACTGAAAACCAGAACAACCGCCGCCCGTCACGTAAACACGCAGCATTAAGCGCTCATTTTCTTCTTCTTCGATCAAAGACTTCAGCTTGGCTGCTGCTGCCGAAGTGAACTCAATAGGATCTACAGACTCAACCATTTTCTACCATTCCCAAAATACTTTTACCATTACGAGAGATTATCTTCTTAACCAAGTATTTTAGTCAAGTATTCATTAATGTTCGCGTGTTGATCGGAATGCCACATCAGGAAAACGCTCTTGCGCTAAATTCAAGTTAACCATAGTCGGTGCAATGTATGACAAGTTGTCACCACCATCCAAAGCCAGGTTCATCTGATTCTTACGTTTGAACTCTTCCAGTTTTTTAGCGTCATCACATTCGACCCAACGCGCTGTTGCAACATTAACGCCTTCATAAATTGCTTCAACGTTGTATTCTGCTTTTAAACGCGCAACCACAACATCAAACTGCAGAACCCCAACCGCACCCACAATTAAGTCATTATTTTGCATAGGGCGGAAAACCTGCACAGCACCTTCTTCTGAAAGCTGAACCAAGCCTTTTAGAAGCTGTTTCTGCTTTAAAGGGTCTTTTAGACGAATTCGTCTAAACAGCTCAGGGGCAAAATTCGGTATGCCTGAAAATTTAAGGTTTTCACCTTGAGTAAAGGTGTCACCGATTTGAATCGTACCGTGGTTATGAAGACCTATAATATCGCCGGCAAATGCCTCTTCTGCACGTGACCGATCTCCCGCCATAAAGGTAACCGCATCAGAAATACTGATATTTTTACCAAGACGGACATGATTCATTTTCATGCCTTGCTTATAAGAGCCAGAAACAATTCGCATAAAGGCGATACGATCTCGGTGTTTCGGATCCATGTTCGCTTGAATTTTAAAAACAAAGCCTGAGAATTTTTCTTCTTTCGCGTCAATTTGACGCTCAGACGTTTGACGAGGCAAAGGGGCAGGTGCCCATTTCGTCAAACCATCTAACATATGATCGACACCGAAGTTGCCCAAGGCCGTACCAAAATAAACAGGCGTCAACTCACCTTCTAAAAATAACTCGTGGTCAAACTCATTAGACGCGCCCATAACAAGTTCAAGCTCTTCACGTAACTGCGCGGCAAGCTCTTCACCTACCGCCTCATCTAAATCTGGGTTATCAAGACCTTTGACCGTGCGGAGTTCCTGAATAGTGTGACCCTGACCTGTTGAATACAGAATCGTCTCATCACGATGAATATGATAAACACCTTTGAACTCTTTACCGCACCCTATCGGCCAAGTAATCGGCGCGCACATGATGTTAAGCTCACTTTCGACTTCATCAAGCACTTCCATTGGGTCTCGGATATCACGGTCCAATTTGTTCATGAAAGTAACAATGGGTGTATCTCGTAAACGCGTTACTTCCATCAATTTACGCGTACGATCCTCTACCCCTTTCGCGGTATCGATGACCATCAAACAAGAGTCAACGGCCGTCAACGTTCGGTAGGTATCTTCAGAGAAATCTTCATGCCCAGGCGTATCTAAAAGATTCACTAAGCAATCATTGTACGGGAACTGCATCACAGAGGTGGTGATCGAAATACCACGCTCTTTTTCCATGTCCATCCAGTCTGATTTTGCGTGCTGGTTTGATCCACGACCTTTTACGGTTCCAGCCTGCTGAATAGCGCGTCCAAAAAGTAACACTTTCTCGGTGATGGTTGTTTTACCAGCATCGGGATGAGAGATAATCGCAAAGGTGCGACGCTGATCAATATGATGTTCGAGCTGCGAGTTAGACATGTCTGAGTATGGGTTCTTTAAATTCGATGAGTAAGCCTGCCAATTTAATTTGGCATAGCATAAAAAATTGCGCGTATTTTCGCTGAAATCGAAGAAATAGTCGATAGACGAGCGGTATTTAGTCCAAATGCGCTCAACTTAATGCTCCATTATGACTATATTTAAGTTCCCATGCACCTTCAATTATGAAGGTGCATTTAGGAATGCAAGCAGCTGGTTGGGCTGCTCCTATTGAATGCCACGAATAAATTAAATGCCAAGAGCGAACATCACTATTACTTCTGCTGTGTTTTAAGATCACGTTCCGCAAGATGCGATAGCAATAAATAAGAAGAACCAATCAGGCCACCCATAGAATCGCCATAACGACTGCGGTTAAAGTATAGAAATTGATTGTTTTTGACCGCAAATAAACTCTTCCACTGAGGCGACGCTCTAAATTCTTCCGTTTCTTCACGACTGTCTAGCAGTGGTTCATAAGTATCAATAATAACGTCAGCATCCAAATCACTGATACGCTCTAAACTGTAGTTAACGCCTTTTTTCGCGTTTTTATAGCCTTGTGTTCGACCTAACCCCATATCCGCAATCACTTCATCAAGACCGCCACGACCAATTAATTGGAAGTTATCCTCGTATATTTCTAACGTTGTCACCGTGACTTTTTCAGGATTTGGAATCAAGCGCTTAAACTCACTAACCACCCACTGATATTCCTTTTTTTGATCCTTGTATCTTGCCGTTTCACCGACTAAATCAGCCAGTTGTGCCGCCCACTCCTCAATGGATTTTTCCTTTGTAGGAAGAATTACCACTGGCGCAATATTTGACAACTTATCTTTAAGCTTTTCTTGATAAGGCAACCCGATAATCAAATCAGGTTCAAGCATCGCAATGGCCTCTTCATCTGGCGATTTGTGACTGCCAACATACACAAGCCCTTCAGTATCAAAGCGGTGTTCGACTCCTCTATAATACGGCTCAGACCAAAAACGCTTACGCGCCACAGAACCACATGGGCGAATACCCAGTTCATATAATTGAACAGTCAAACTAAAGTCATGTAAGGACACCACGCATTTCGGTTTAACCGGAACCTCGACTTTTCCAAACTGATTTTCAAACATTCTCATTTCAGCCGCCTGAACCCCAGATACAAGGCAACAAACTAAGCTCACGCTAACCAATAAAATGCGTTTAAAAAACATCTTTTCTCTCCTTTTTAGACTTTTTTAAGTCTACTCATTAAAACAATAAAATACGGCGCGCCCACCATCACCAGAACCAACCCTGCAGGAAGCTGTAAAGGCGCAAACACATTTCTTCCCAAGGTATCCCCCAAAGCCACCAAACAGGCTCCTATCAAAGCAGACAAAGGAATTAAAGCGCCATGTCGATCCGCGCAGAACCGCCGTGCAATATGAGGTGCAATCAGTCCAACAAAGGTTAAAGTTCCCGCTGTCGCCACTGACGCAGACGTCAACGCAACACTTAACAAAAGTAAAAAAGGAATGATTTTTCGATGGACCACGCCTCGAGAAAAAGCAACTTGATCACCTAAAATCAATAAATTAAGAGGTCGAAAAAACAGCCACGCAAGCAACCCAGGCACAAGCAACCACCACACCATAATCTCAACCTGTGCCCAAGACACCTGATGCAAACTTCCGCCTAACCACATTAACGCCGATTCAACTAACTCAATATCGCCATAGGTAATGAGCATTTCAGAAAAGGCGCTCAGCATCGACGTGATTCCAACCCCAACCAACACCAAACGAATCGGCGAGTAACCCGCCATCGTCGACAATATCCAGATCAACGCAGCGACAGAAAAGCCCCCCAACATCGCACTGAAAGGCAACAGAGATATTGGAATCAGACCCGGCATAATGACCACAAACAACAACATCGTTGCACTCGCGCCAGCTTCAACGCCAATCAAGCCTGGTGATGCCAACGCATTACGCGTGATCGATTGTAGGATAACGCCCGCTATTGCAAGCGCCGCCCCGCATAAAGCCGCCGCCAATAAGCGAGGCAAACGAAATTCCCAAACAATCCTCACCAATCGCTCTGGTGCAGAATCCGGTGATAAGACAATTTGCCAGCTCTTTAGAAGGCTAAGCTGATAACTTCCTGTCGCCGTTCCCCAAAGCAAAATAAAGAGCAACAACACAGTAAAACTGAACAACCAAAATACGTCCGTTGAACGCGCACGAATATTAACGCCAGCAATTGGGTTGAAGTTCACTAAACGAGGCGTAGGGCTAGTAGGAAAAATTCGAGGCAGGAAGTGAGCTAGTCGAGAAAAGTAATTCGATTTCATTTCATTTTCCCCAATACCAGCGCGATAAAGACCGGCGCACCGACAAAAGCAGTAATGATGCCAGTATTGATTTCATACGGCCGCAATACGAGACGAGCAACAATATCAGACAGAATGAGCAACAACGCACCCAGTAATAAGGAATACAAAAACAACCATAGATAACTGTTTCGTATCAGTAAACGCGCCATATGAGGCACAACCAAACCAACAAAACCAATCGGCCCCGCCACCGCGACGACACAACCTGATAAAACGATGACCAGTGCCAACCCGCTGACTTTTAAAAACAAGACATTCACGCCCAAACTAGACGCAACACGTTCACCTAAATGGAAAGCATTGAGCGAACGCACTAACGCAAAACTGAAAAGAACAGCACCGATTAGATAGGGATATACCCAATCTAATTTTTTCAGATCAGACGCGCCAATCGCTCCAGTTAGCCAATGTCGTAATTTATCCAGCCCTTGCTGATCCATAATAAGTAATATGGCCGTCATTGCTGAGAACATAGCCGTTACTGCCATTCCCGCTAACACTAGACGCTCAGAACTTTGCTGCCAGCCACTTAGCGCCATCACGAATAACGCAGCAAAGCCCGCCCCAAGAAACGCCAAAAGAGGAGAGTAAACATGACTCGCAACCGGCAAAAACAACAACCCTGCCACGACAAAAAATGCGGCACCGCTGTTAATCCCAAGTAACCCTGGGTCCGCCAAAGGGTTGCTGCTAATCGCTTGCATAATGACACCAGAAAGTGCCAATGATGCTCCCACAACCAAGGCAACAATCAATCTCGCTTCTCGGTTTTCTCTGACAATCGCTTGATCCATATTTGACGGATCATAAGCGGTTAACGCCTGCCACACCGTGACCCAATCCAAACTTTTTGCCCCGACACTCAAATGCCATAAAGAAGCCGAGACCACAGCAACAAAAAGCAACACTGCCCCTATCAACCGAGCCAATGGAAAGTAACGACTTTCCGAGCCTTGCGCTTTATTTAACATCATGGCGTTAACTCACACTCTCTATTCGGTTCAGTTCGTCATTCTTTACGATGCGCCCATCACCAGACATATCGACCACGGGCAGCGCAATCGGGTTACCGTTATGTGGATCACGAATAATATGAGCGTTTAACCCAAAAACGGCTTCCAGATTTTCTTTTGTAAAAACCGCATCAACAGCACCTTCTGTAAACACCTGACCTTGTTTCATCATTACAAGGTGATCTGAGTAGGTTGCCGCCTGATTAAGATCGTGCAAAACGGCAATAATGGTTTTACCTTGGTGTTTCAAAGAAGAAATTAGGTTCATTAACTCAACCTGATGCGCCACATCCAAATACGTTGTAGGCTCATCCAACAGCAAAACAGGCGTATCTTGGGCAAGTGTCATCGCAATCCAGCAACGCTGCCTTTGCCCACCAGACAGTTGTTCAAGTGGTGTATCAAGGTAGTCATTTACGCCCGTGACGCGCACCGCATCCGATACCGCGTTCTCATCAGCATCGGACCACTGCTTCCACCAGCTCTGCCAAGGGAAGCGTCCCTGCATAATCAGTTCACGAGCGGTTAGGCCAGCGGGGTTGGTAGCGAATTGAGGCAACAGTGCTAAACGCTTGGCGATCTGCTTTCGACTCAATGTAGAAAGCACCTCATCATTCAAAGCAATGCTTCCATTTAACGGAGTAATCAACCCAGAAATAGCATGCAGCAAGGTTGTCTTACCACAGCCGTTTGCGCCCATCAAGGTAGTAAACTTACCTGTTGAAAAGGTAAGATCTATGTTATGTAAAACCTGCTTTTTCTTATAACCAGCGTTTAAACGCTCGACTGCCAACATTCGAACTTTCCATACTCTATAAAACAAAAAATCGGCGTCACTAAAAAAGTGACACCGTTGTTACTATTCGGACGTTAAAAGCCCACTAAATAAAGTCGAAACTTAGAATTCCAGACGGGCAGTGGCATACACAGTACGCGGATCGCCAACATTAATACGATACACATTACTGCCGCTTGCCGTGTAGTACGTTTCGTCTGTTAAGTTTTTAACACCTGCATTTAAACGAAGCTGAGTTTCGTTTCCTAATGCTACGTAATACCAAACAGCAGCGTCATAAACGGTATAACTCGGCAAGGTAAATGCATTCGCATCATTGCCAAAACGTTTATCAACGTATTCCGCACCAACACCAAACCCAAGGCCTGCTAAATCGCCACCTTTAACCTCGTAAGACCCCCAAATTCGAGCCTTGTTTTCAGGAATGTTATATGGCGTGTTGCCATCGTTCGTTCCATCGTTTGATTCCATAATCTCAGCATCCATATAAGAGTATGAAGCCAAAACGTTAAGCCCTTCTAAAAACTGAATAGAGCTCGTTAAATCGACGCCGCTTGTTTCTGTCTTACCATTTAAGATAGTGTTCAGATTACCATCAACCGTCGCTACATTCTTACGCTCCAATTTGTATGCAGAAAGGCTGACACGCAACCTATCATCAAGTGCACTCGATTTAATCCCCACTTCAACTTGCTTTGCTGTTTCAGGGTCGAAGTCGCCACTGTAAACACCTTCAGTAACGGTCGGGAAGTTAGGTTTAAATGATTCGGCATAAGACACATAAGTTGAAAGCGTATCAGTCAAATCATAGATTGCGCCCAATTGCCCACTTACATGATCATTTGAACTGTCTATCTTTTGCTTATCCGGCGATGAAAGCTCGGTGTAAGAAATACTATTTGATGTGGTATAGAAAGTTTTATTCTCACCATCTAAATCATATTTGTCGTAACGTAAACCCGCTAGCACATTTAAGCGATCCGTCACATAAGTAAGGTTTTGAATCGAAAAGCCAAATTCATTGGTTGTCGTATCACTATTACTAATAGCAGTTGGAGAAAGCTTACTATTTGATGAATTGACAGAATTTGTAATATCAATTGCATCTAAATCAACAATGTTCATACCAGCAAAAGTGGTCAATGCAAGAGAGTCCGTTGAATCTTCCTTTCGACTGTGGAAATTTGCTCCGATATAAAGAGTATGATCAAGCCCTGCAAGTTCGTAATCGCCACTAAGGCTATCAGACACAAACAAGTCGCTCGATTCCATATCATTAAAATCAACCCGACGTGCAAGCAAGTTGTTGCTAGACTGAACAGAGTTTACTAGAGCTGTTCTCGCTACCGAGACGATCGCCGCAGGGCTACCATAATCAGATAGACTCCCCGTGCTAAAACCTCGTACCGCACGAGTCTGGTAATCATCAAACTCTTTTTCGTAGTAGCCCACTTTAAACTTGTTCGTCCACCCATTATCAAGCTCATAATCCCAGTCAAACTGAAGCAGGTCTTCTTCACTGTCACGAATGTCAAACTCGCTGCCAAGCACTCGTTCTCTCGGTATATCAGCAACCGAGAAATTATCGTTGCCATCATTCACCATAACAGTGCCACGGTCTATCGGTAACTCTTGTTCGGTGTGGCTTAAACGAACGGTAAATGTATTTTGATCGTCTGGTGTGTAACTTAAAGAGGGCGAGACCATCAGACTTTTACGCTCTGTATTAAATGTACCGTCCTCAGTTTTTACTTCTCGGAACGTTTCTGAATCTTCGCCACTCACAACGATTCGGTATTGAACATCATCTGACAATGAGCCTGTACTATCTAAGGTTAGCTTTTGCTTACCGTATTCATCGAGATCCACTTGAACAGAATGCGCGCTTTCTACTTGCGGCTTCTTAGTAACCACATTGATCATACCACCAGGGCTTACTTGACCATGAAGAACGGAAGCAGGCCCAAGCACAACTTCAACACTTTCAATGTTCGCGACGTCAACGTTATAACGACTGCTCACAGGACTACCGTCTACAAACAAGTATTCGTTTCCAAAGCCACGAATATTCACTTCAGTTTCAGTGCCACCGAAGCCATCTGAGCGAGTAACAGCAGCAGAGTTAGACAGAACATCGCTTAAATCTTTAGAGTTCTGGTCTAGAATCAGCTGTTCAGGAATCACCTGTACCGTCCGCGGCACGTCATCAATATCCGCATTAAACCCGGTGGCAGATTCCGCTTCATCGAATTCATAACGGCTTAGCTCTGTTCCACGCACTACTAGAGTATCAAGTTCAACCGCATCCTCCGAAGCGCCATCGGCAGCAATCGCCATTGGAACTGCAAACATAGATAGCATCCACATTCCTAGAGCCTTTTTCTGTGTCTCACGGCCGATGTAGCGAGCCAATGCCGTCTTCTTCATGAGCTGGTTTCCTTTTAATGTTACAAAAATGAAAAACTATTTAAAAAATACTTACAAATAAAAGTAATGCGAATTATTATCAATTGCATGTTTATTGTCAACATTATGTAAACCCTTAATGTTATTAATTATTTTTATTAGGTTAATTAATTTATTTTTCTTTAGATAAGAAGAGGTTTGAGGTACTTGAATAACAGGTTTGATATGTCATTCAACATCGATTGCTGATGGAAGAGACGAACGCCCTAGTTCATTTACTAGTCGTAATAACGAATGTCTCTGGTCAAATGAACTGAGCGTGTGGGTAATGAACCCTAAACTGAAGCACATTTCACTATCGATTAAAACACCATGAAATTAACGAGAGAACGACACACGTGAGAACAAAAATCACACAGAAACACCGCTTATTTTGTCTACCTAGTGCGGGTAGCTCTGCCTCGATGTACAGGCATTGGGACGAAAAATTGACAGAGGTTCAGGTAACGCCAATCGAGTATCCCGGGAGAGGTGCACGCTTCTCGGCGCCTTACGCAAAGTCGATTAAATCCTTAGCGCAGGAAGTCGCGAATACAATTATTAGAGAAATGACAAACGAAGAGACACCTAACTTTAGCTTATTTGGCCACAGCTTAGGCGCCCTAGTAAGCTGGGAAGTCTGTCTAGAACTGGACAGAAAACAGTATTCACTGCCTCAATCATTATGGGTGTCAGCCAGAAAAGCCCCTCACTTTAAACCGTCCGCCGAGCGTCGCAGCGACCTAAGCGATAAGGATCTGCTGAGTTTACTAAACAACATGGGCGGTACCCCGGCCGAACTTCTAGCGGCGCCTGAATTTCAGGCGCTTATGCTGCCCATAGTCAGAGCGGATTTTAAACTCCACGATAACTACCTTTATGACCGAGAACACAATGGTACACCGCGATTAGCCATTCCCATCATTGCGTTAGGAGGGAAAGCGGATGAACAAGTTCCTTACGACACGCTCAGAGAGTGGCAGCAGTACACGACAACGGGGTTCGAACAATTTGAATTTTCTGGCGGGCATTTTTATCTGCAAGAGCCTGATTTTTTAGATTGGCTGCAAGGCAAGCTACCCCTTTTAAACAATTGATAGAGGGCTTTGCCCTTGAAGACGGAGGTAAAAACAGTGTACTTGTCAAAGAAGTGCACTCAGGTTCAGGGCGACCATTCTTGAAGCCCATGTTTTCGGTCCCAAGTTTGCGTAAACTCTGTAAAGGATTTACGCTTCGCTCGGGACGTCCGCTTAGGCGTACCAATGGATAAAACGCCAAGAACACTGTCTTCGGTTTTTAAGTTGAGAAGGCGGTGCAAGCCATCATCCGCTTCCAGCGAATGCCAAATACCCGCAAAGCCCAGTGCATGAGCGGCCAATAAAATATGTTCACACGCCGCTGCCCCCGCCATCTGTTGATCCAATACAGGAACGTGATGCTCTAATACTAGATTAGAGCAAACAAAGATCATCATCGGAGTAGATGCAATCTCCCTCACAAAGGCATTCAAATGTTGTTCAGACATAGAGCCAGCATACTTATCCTGAACCAACAACGACAGGTCTTGAATCCCTTGACCTTGAACCACAATAAAACGCCAAGGCTTAATATTGCCATGATCTGGTACGGTCATGGCAGCCTGCAATACAGTTGCTAACTGCGCTTGATTGGGCGCAGGATCAATCAGGTTTCCACGTGCATATGAGCGCCTGCTCATTAGCATTTCAATTGCATCCATTAGTCGCTTTTACCCTCAAATACCCTATCGTGTACTTTCCGCTAAAGCGGAATCTTTTATCGATGTATGAAACAGTGAGTCCGAATGAAGATCAAAGTCTGTTATTCCACCTTGATCCAAACGATACACTCGATCTGCGGCGTCAAAATAACGATCATCATGACTAATTGCAATAATGGTTTTTCCAGCAGCTTTTAACTCAGGCAATATTTCCCGATAAAACACCTCACGAAACACAGGGTCTTGATCCGCCGCCCACTCGTCCAGCAAAAGAACTTGACGATCTTCCATATACATCAGCAGCAGAGCCAATCGCTTTCGTTGCCCTTGAGATAAAGAGGTGGTTGAGAGCTGACCATTTTTTATGGACACTTTATGATCGATAGCAAGACGCTCAAGGTAATGGCGTACACGTTCATTAAAGTAGTCTTCACGACTATTTACTTTAACATCTTCATCGCCGAGCGTACTTTCATTGGCGCCACTCAGCACATCATCGAATAAGAAAAAGTTTGGAAAAATCGTTGAAAAACAGCTGCGGTATTCCGCCACACTGTCATGCGTTACCAAGTCGTCATTTACCTTCACCGAGCCGCTTGTAGGGAGGTACAGGCCCGTTAAAAGCTTCGCCAAAGTGGATTTACCACTCCCATTACCGCCAATAAGAAAAACCAACTCACCGCGTTTAAGCTGAAAGTCAATTGGCCCCAACATAAAGCCTGATTCATCGCCTTGAGTCGGGTATTCATAGCACGCCTTATTCAAAGAAAGAGACTCAAAATGCAATGCTTGAATCGGCTCATCACGCTCATTACTCGTTTGCTCTTGATCCGCAAGTTTCAGCTTATCAATCGCTTTAAGTGCGACTGTGCCGCGTAATACAGCCGGAATGGCTTCTAAGATCATGGCGATAGGGGTTCGTAGAAACATGGTTGTCAGTACATAGCCAACCACTACATCTTGCGTAATAGACTCTAGTGTCATACCAAGAAAAAACACTAACCCGATCAGGGCAAAAACCAAGACCGTCGTCCAATTCAAGTTAATCGCCCAAAGCAAGTCGGCCTTAATCGCCGTATCCATTGCCCCTTTAGCAGCGGGCTCTAAACGACGATCAAACAAATGACGTCGCCGAGGCTGACTGAGCCCCAGCTCATTACGCCCTTCTATTACCGCTTCGTACTGCTCAAACAAGCGTTCGTCATAATAACGAACATCGGCCATCATCTTTTTAATACGTCCGACTAACTTGAAGTCACCCCAAACACCTAATGCAACCAGCAAGACAGTGCACAAAAACAAGATGGGCGAAAGCCACGCAAGATAGCTAATACCTGCGAGCAACAGTAGCCCGTTGTATAAAGACACCGGCAACTGCTTCGTTGCGTTCGCGACCATCGTTACGTCACGGGTCAATACGTTGTATAAAGCGGGGCCACCTAATTGCTCTTGACGTGCCAGTGACGTATTCAAAATACGTTGTACAAGCTGTAAGCGCAGCTGATACACCATACGGTGCCCTAAACCGACTAACAGCGACTGAGACCACACGCCACTCATAAATAAAATCGATACCATAGCAAGGTAAGCCAACACACCGTAGGTTAACGAGCCTAAACCATTTTCCAACGCATGATTCACCCCGCCAATGATCATGACACCAGCGACTGCACTCAATGCGCTGGCCACAATCGCCAACAACATGGTTCGCCGAGACTGCGCCAGCAGTTGTTTAATCATTTCCATCTTTATGCAAGTTCCTCATAGGGTTGGCCTTCTATTACTTGGTTTTTCGTTACTTTTTGAGTGACATCCCCATTAATAAGTCGAGAGGTGAGTTCATCCGCCAATTGCACAGAAGACAAAATAGAGAAGTGATCTGACGCGATATGCGCGCCCTCTAACTCACAATCCGTCAAAGCGTGCCAAGCACGGTAACCCGATGCATTATCATCGCTACTCCACGCCCATAAGGGTACGCTAAGCTTAGGGATATCCAAACGATAAAACACTTTTTTCAATACCCAGCGCTGTGCCATGTTTTTATAAAGCGTTTGTACCGGCAAGTCATTCCCTAATACGGATTGAATCACTTCACTTTTTAAAATTTGCTCAAGACCACTCAAATAATTATTGGTCGCACCCTCTGTCGATAAAATCGCGTCTAACGACTTCATTTCTGTTTCTTGAAGCTTAATGTCGTTGATCTTGAGGTAATGCTCGACATCCTGTCTTAGCTGCACTCCCTCATCATCTTGATCTTCTTGTGCCTGATTTGGGTCGTAATCGATCAGTGCAACGGATCGGATGGTAAAGCCATGTTCAATCAGTCGTTGCGCGACATGCATCATTTGACGTGCCGCTAAACTCCAACCGGTCAGCGTTAAAACGCGCGACTTTAACGGCATGAGCTGAGCGAGATAATCCGACATCAAATATTCAAACTGCGCGTCCTCTGACACCGTCACCACCTCGGTATCCGACCTTAAGCCGTACACGGCGACCTGATCACTCAGTTTGTTTAACAAAGGCTCATAATGATGAAAATGGTTGCCATGAGAATGCATCACAACGAGTGTAGCTTCTGAGCTATCTTTTACTTCAAGGCTGTCTGTTACTTCTGCGCTATCTGGCTGATGAAGCAACACTAGGCGCTCACTGTTGTGCGCGCCTTGGTTTAATAAACCTCCCATCGCATCACTACTTTCATCGAGGTACGCAGCCAATGCTTCGATACTGGGTTTTCGGAACAATAAATCCGTAGGCAGCTCACGCTCAAATCGTTGACGCATACGGGCAACAACTTTTATCGCGGCAAGCGAGTGCCCTCCAATATCAAAAAATGTATCATCCACGCTAATCTTGGATTGCTGCAAGACCGTTTGCCAAATATCACTGATGAGCTTTTCAGTATCATTTCGCGGTGCAATGTAAGTTTTAAGCGACGTTTGACGTGCTTGCTCCAGCAAGGCATTGCCATCTATTTTACCATTCGCAGTAAGGGGCAAGTGGGTCACGCAATGCATCTGAGCAGGAACCATATAGTCTGGCAACTGCTTAACTAACTCACGCCTTAACACCGCTTCATCAAGCTGACCACCTGCGTAAGGCACCACAAAAGCGACTAAATACGCTTGCTCGCTTTGCCCTTTGTCCTCACCTTGGCCTTGCAGTAACACAGCACAATGTTGAACCGTATGATGAGCAGTCAACACAGACTCTATTTCTTCAAGCTCAAGACGAAAACCACGAATCTTAACTTGATGATCAACGCGACCTACAATATCAATGCCACCGTCTGCCCGTCGCATTGCGAGATCTCCTGTTCGATAACAGCGCTCACCCAAAACAAACGGATCGGGTAAATAACGCCCAGCAGTTTGATTTGCAGCACCGATATACCCTCGACTCACATTGGAACCAGCAATGTACAACTCTGCTATTTGCCCTGACACCGCTGGATTTAAGTTTGAGTCCAATAAATAGATACGCGTGTCGCCCAATGTCCCAGTCAATGAATCAAGGTTAGTCTTATCACGTTGCAGGGAACCTTTTGAGGTAAGGTCTGAATTGCAGCTTGACGAACCAAGTGCAAGCGCGACCTCACGCCACAATACGCCAACCGTTGTTTCTGTCGGACCATAATGATTAAAGAGTCGGCACTGCATTACACCATCCAACTTGTAAGCCGCCAACTCCGCCAACAACGTATCACTTATGCGCTCGCCGCCCAATACCAAGGTATGTTTGGGCAATATCGTGCGCGCATCTGAGCCAGTCAGCAGAGCAGACAAATGTGACGGGACAATTTTCAAGCAGTCTAAAGGATGTTGATTAAGGTAAGCCGCTAATTTTGCGCCGTCGGTGCTTTCTTCTTGACCCAGTAAATGGACACAACCTCCTTGTAGCCAAGCAGGAAATAACATGGTGTTGCCTAAATCCGCCATCAAGGAAGAAATTAATCCGTAGTGTCCTGACTTAGGCAAGCCCAACGACGTCATAACCGATTGGCTGTAATGCAAAATGTTCTCATGCGTCACTTGAACGCCTTTCGGCTTACCTGTCGAACCCGAGGTATACAGTACATAGGCTAACTGATTCGGACAGTGTTTGACGCTCGATAATCGCTTAAGAGCCTCTGTACTTGGTGAAGCCGATAATAAGGCGGCCCATGCTATGCACTTTTCACCTAAGCTCTCTCCTAAACTTTCACCTAAACAGTCTTCACTTCCCACCAAGCGCTCGTCGTCTTGCGTAATGATCACCACAGGGCTAGCGTCAGCGACAATCGCCTGAAGGCGCGCTTGAGGCAGTGCTGGATCCAAAGGCAAATATGCCGCTCCAGATTTCAAGACCGCCAACGCCGCGACTAACCATTGCGCGCCGCGAGGCAAACATAAAGCCACAATAGATTCCGGCCGAGCGCCTCGATTACCTAGTTCAATGGCCGCAAAATCACTTTGTTGGTCGAGTTCTGCGTAGGTAACCAGTCGTTTACCGTCTCTAATAGCCGGAGTATTAGGTGCTGTTAATGCCTGTTGACGAATCCGGTTTAGCAACCCCGTTAGGTTATTCAGATCCGTTTCTATACTCTCATCATCTCCCTTGTTCTGAGATGAAAGCGCCGCCGTTACATGCTCATCATCGAGCAAAGCATTTAGTTGCCCTAATGCCGTCTCTGGCTCAGCTAATGCTGCAGACAGCATAAGCGGCAATCGATTCACAAGACGTGTCATTGACAGTGGATCATATCGTGTCGAATCATAAGTTAGACACCACTCTCCGTCGCCTTCTTGTGTGGTAACAACCTGCAACTGTAAACGGTCTCCCTCTGACAAATACGAGTCGGCCGTCATGTCTTCAATTCGATTTTGACTTCGATATTGAAAGATCACGGGTAACGCGTCAGTGATCGAATCCGCCACTTGTTGCACGTATTCTTGGCCTTCAACTTGTTCCTCAAGAATAGGCTGAAGACTCGTAACCGCTTTTTTCAAACTCATAGTTGAAACATCGTAAAATGGCATCGGTAAGCGTTGCTGCAACAGACCAAAACAATCATCGAGTTCCTCATAGTCATCACGCCCATCGTGATAACGGCTAATTTGAAATTGTTCACGGCCACTTACCCGCTGCAACAACGCCGCCCATATGACGAATCCCAAGAGTTGTGGCTCGACCTCCCATTGAGCCGCCCATCCCACCAAAGTGTTTTGTAATGTTCGAGAGAAAGGCACACGCACGCTGTGCGCTATCGGCTCGCGGCTAAGTGTTGTCGCTCTTGAAAGACGCTCATTTAACTCAACCGTTGGCAACTCACTCCATTGAATACTGTTCCAAAACGCAATGGCATCGTCTGCGTCTTCGTCCTCTTGGAGGTCAGTCACCCAACCCGCATAATCCAAATATTGCATTTCAGGTTCGATATCCGCAGGACGATCTCCCACCACGACCTCACGAATTCGTGCAACGCTTCCTTCATCCAGAGTCAGCGCTGAACCGACTAATACTAAGCGATTATTCATGCCATCGTCAGACGAAACAAACCAAGACAATAAATGAGGACGCTCTTGAGCAAACACTTTCTGAGCGTCGATCAACAAAGACTCAGAACGATCAACAACGCGAATAGAGCGCCAATTCAAGCGCGCCGTTTGCACTTGCTGTCGCAATACATTAAAACCCTCAGGAACACCGAACTCAGTCGTAAGCGCATGTTGATGCGCCATTAAACTAACCAAACGAGAGTGCGCGTCGTGTTCACTGACTTGACCTAAATTAAGCCAAAATGCCCGCGAGGCAACGCGTCCCGAACGCCCTATCAATGCACGTTGTTGATAGGTTAATGCCATACCAGTATCAGGTAGAGTCAAGTTTGCTAGATGTGAGTTCATTACGCCCCCTCCTCTACCACTTTTTTATCCGTAGTGACGTGATCTAACGTAAACGGCTTGGCGCTCTCAGTATGATGTTCTGTTAAAGAATTGAGATCATCCAGTTGTTCTCGGCGATATATATCCCCCATCGCAACCGCCATTTTTCGCTTTCCTTCAAACGGATCGCGGGCGTGTGCAGCCAACATGTTATCCAGCATAACCACATCACCATGCTGCCAATCGAACCGTACGGCGTAACGTTCGTACAGATCACTGATCAAATCGACCACCTCCTGTTCAAGTGGCTCCCCATCACCGTAATAAACATTACGGGGCAAGTTTTCTTCTCCACCAACCGTCAAAAAGTGCTCGCGTACATCCGCTTCAAGGAAGCTATAGTGATGCAGCTGAAGCTGATTAAAAAAGCTCATTTCTCCCGTAACAGGGTGTCGAATCACCGCTGGGCAGACTTGGCTAATACGCAATTTGTCTTCGTCATACCATTCAAAATCGATGCTGCTTTCGCGACATATTGCTTCCACTTCAGAGCGGTCTTCCGTCTTAAAAAAGTGCTGCCAACTCACATCCAACCCACTAAAATTACGCACGTACTGCAACTGTTTCTCTTGTAGTTTTTGACGCACCTTTTCAGGAAGGCGTTGGTACAAAACTCGACAATCAACAATCGGTGTACAACCACCTGATTCAGCGGCAACCTCACAGTAGAACCACTGTCTACGCGGCCATCGGTGTTGATGCGAGCTTTCGTTATGGAACATAATCATTTGATTATTAGGATACGGCGTCGATTGATAAATTTTCTTACCAACCTCTTTTTTAGGTAAGTCCCCATACTGACCATACAGCTCGGGATAGATCCCCTGACAAAAAGATTCAAACGCCACTGGCGTGGGTAAGTTAAACCCTCGGAACAAAATACCGCCATGCTTTTCTACCCAAGTCATGATTTGCGCTTGGTTTTTTTCCGCCCACGCTTTCGGATCTAAGCCGGGCTCTTTACAGGTAACTAAAAGCGGAAAAGGGGTGTCAGGATTCAGTGGTCGCGCCTCTACCAGTGCCGGGCTAGAAGCGGAAGTGGATTTGGTTTTCTTCATTTTGCTAAGTTTGCTTAGCTTACGTTTAATTGGCGGTGTCGTTTCCATAGTAGAATGAGTCTCTGCCGAAATAGTGGAACTAGGTTGACAATTGTCTTGGGCAATTGAATTGTTGTGACTAATAGAAGTGCGCTGACTGCGCTGCTCGCTAACGCGTCGTTTTAAGGACAATAAAGGCATGTTTGGTTGTTCAACAATGCACTCAAGCAACGCCAGTAAATCCCGACCTAAACGCTCAATCGTTGAGTTTTCGAATAATGCTGTTCGATACACCCAACGCAGCGCTAACTGAGTCTTACCTTGCTCATCTAGGTCTTCGCTAGCAAACAACGCCATATCAAACTTTGAATGTTGTTGTTCATTGATATGAGGCGTAACACGAAGACCGTCGATATCACGTTGCGCACTTGGCGTATTTTGCATCACCAGCAAGGCTTGAATTAATGGGTGAGAACCCTGCACACGAACTGGTTGAACCGTTTCTACAACGCGATCAAACGGAGTGTCTTGATAAGCTAGCCCATCCAGACAGACCTGCCGAACCTGTTGCAAATAGTCACTGAAAGTATCCGTCGCTTTTGGCTTCATTCTTAGTGCTAATAAATTAACAAAAAAACCGACCAACTCTTCTGTCTCTGCCTGATTTCGATTCGCAACATCCGTCCCCATCACAATGTCTTGGGCCCCTGTCTCTATGTGTAATTGAGACGTATACGCCGCCATCAGTAACATAAACAAAGAACAACCTTGCTGATTCGAAAATTGATGAAGCGCATTGGCTAGTGATTCTGACACCTGAATATCAACCGCCCCACCAGCATCTCCGGCCTCTTTCGTTCGCGGCCGATCCATCGGCAACGCCAACTGATCAGGCATACCAACTAGGTGTCGACGCCAATATTCCAAGCCAGCTTGCTGTCGCATCTGCATTTCTGGCGTTTCCTGCCAAGCGGCGTAATCTATATACTGAATCGGCAATGCAGGTAACGAAGCACTCTTGCCTTGAACTGCGTTCTGATACGACTCGATGAGATCATTTGCCAATATCGCCATCGACCAACCATCCGACGCAATGTGATGCAGCACCAACTGAACGTACCAATGCTGTTCGCTTAATCGATACAAGGTAAGACGCAACGGGCTTTCTTTGGTTAAATCAAACGGCGTATTGGCGGCATCGCTCCAGCGAGCTTCCAGAACCTCATCTGCACTAGCCAGCGACCCCCCATCAAGCTCCACGACCTGAATAAGGGGGATTAAATCGTTATTTACACCTTGATAACCTTCGCCATTCTCATCCGCATGATAAGTCACACGCAGAGTCTCATGTCGCTGGGCAACGGCGTAAACCGCCTGTTTTAACGCTTCTATATCGAGTCGATTTGACGCTTTGTCAGCCTTACCTTCTGTGACAGTGCGCTCCAGTTGAATCACACTACTCATATTAAAGCTCACATCATGTGGCTTAAGTTGCTGCATAAACCAAATCCGGCGCTGCGCTGGTGAAAGCGGCATGTTTCTATGTCGATCCACCACTGGAATAGTATGACTTTGATCCGTTAAAGACGCTGAATGTTCTGACAAATAAGAAGCAAGGTCACTCAATACAGGCCTTTCAAACAAAGTACGTAGCGGTACATCGAATCCCTGTTCACCGAGTCGAGACCGAACCTGCGCGGCCATTAAGGAATGCCCCCCTAAATGGAAAAAGTGATCGTGTTTTTGCAAGGAGTCTCGCTTAAGCAGAGCGCGCCATATCGTATAAACAATGCGCTCATGGGTAGAAAATACGTCTAATCTGGATGAGCTATCCATCGCATCTCCGTCAACGCCCATGCTTTCACTCAGTGGTCGTTCCGAGAGAGCCTTTCGGTCAACCTTGCCACTTGCATTCAAGGGCAACGTATCCAACCACTCATAACCTTGAGGCAACATGTATTCCGGCAGTGTCAACGCCAGAAAATCATGGATGCGAGATTCAAACACGTCAGACTGAGCAGCGTCTTCCACCTGTGATGCTTGCACACACCACGCAATCAAACGTTCTTGTTCTATGGTCACCGCAGCTTGAGCAACCAGTGGGCTGACGGCTAACGCAGCTTCAATTTCACCTAACTCAATCCTAAAGCCTCGTAATTTAACTTGCTGATCCACCCGACCAATAAAGTACATTGCACCGTCAGACAAACGTTTAACGAGGTCTCCGGTACGATATAAACGCCCACCTTGACCAAAGGGATCGGGTAAGAAACGTTCTGCGGTTAATTCAGGGCGACCTTGATAACCGCGCGCCACGCCTTCACCCGCAATATACAACTCACCGACAACGCCTCTCGGTACAGGGTCCAATTGTGCATCAAGCACATAGCAGTGATTATTAAGCAGAGGCTCACCGATCGGCGTCAAAGGCAAGTTTGATTCCTGCACATTGTAAGACGACGACCAGACTGTTGTTTCCGTAGGTCCGTATACGTTAATGAGACTACGACACTGATCTTTAAGCTTTCTCGCTAAGTCACTGTCCAGCGCTTCACCACCCGCCAAGGCGGTTACGTTTGCCAACGCATGAGCAGGTAAGCCTTCTAATAAACGCCATCCCGACGGTGTAGCTTGGACAAGATCAACATCAAATTGGGTGATAAGCTCACCAAGTTGCTCTCCATCGCGACGCGCTTCATCATTGGCTAAGACCACTGATGCCCCTTTTACCAAGGGTAGGCATAACTCTAGTCCTGCGATATCAAATGTGATGGTGGTTAAAGCTAAAACATGATTAAACGGCGGTAAGATACGCTCCATCGCTCGAAGGAAGTTGGCGAACTGACGACGTTCTAACTGCACGCCTTTTGGTACTCCCGTTGAACCGGAAGTGTAGAGGGTATAAGCCAATGACGCGTCGGGGACACGTATCTCAGTATTGCGTGATGGCAACTTCGAGAGTTCATCACGAAGGTCATCTAGGTTCACTCTTTCTAAGCCCGGCACTTTCAACTCATCTAACGCATCGATGGTCGAACGATCACATAAACACAAGGACGCACCCGCTCGTTGTGCAATCAACTCTAATCGAGCCTTGGGCTGAGTCGGATCAAGCGGAACATAAGCCGCGCCGACTTTTTGAATGGCTAACATAACAATCAACAACCGGCTGTCTCGTGGCAAACAAAACGCGACTATCTTTTCACGGTTGCGCTCTTTTTGAGCCTGTTCTTCTAATGGCAAGCCTTCTAGAGGCTGATCTACAAAACCGCTATGAATCAGCCAATGAGCCAGACGATTCGCTTGCGCGTTTAATTCGCCATACGTTAACGAGCCGTCCATAGCATGTAACGCCCACGCATTAGGCGTGTCTTCAACTTGAGTTTCAAAGCGACGGATAAAGTCATCTTCCGACCGAATAAGGGATATCGGCCCACGCGCTTGATCTTGTTGCATTGACGGCAAGGACACACTGCTTAAAGGTCGAGACGTCTGCGCAGTCTCCAGAATTTGCGTCACAATAGCGCGATAATCACACAACATCTGATCGGCGGTTGTGCTAGCGAACAAATCTCGATTGTATTCCAGCTGAATCGACAACGTTTGCTGACGGAAAACATTTAAACTCAACTCACTTTTACTGCTCACGTCCTTTTGCGGAAGCGCTTCGATGCTTAGCCCAGGCAAGGTCACCGAGCGCTGCCCTTTCACATCCGCTTGATAATTAAACAATGTCTGGAACAACGCTGGGCGCGCCATATCACGCTCAGGTTGAATCTGCTCTAGTAAGCGCTCAAGTGGCATCGGCTCACTCAGATCTTTCAGCGTATCCGCCGCCGTTGCACACAACCACTCATTGACACTTTGACTCGCGTCAATTTGGCTACGGCACACAAGCGTATTAATAAAAACACCGACCATATTTTGGCAATCTGGATCATCACGGCCCGATACGGGAACCCCAACAGCAAAATCGGTTTGCCCACTGTAGCGCCACAAGAGTAATTTCCATGCTGCAAACAACACTTGGAATGGCGTAACTTCCAGACTCTGTGCCTTACGCTCAAGTTGCGCAACGGATTCAATGGGTAAAGTTACCTCTACACGCGCACCGTGATCAGTTTGTACATCAGGGTAAGCATAGTCCGTCGGTAACGTCAGAGTATGCGGCATTCCTTGAAGACGTTGCTGCCAATAAGCATCTCGGTTACCTTGAACTTTTTCTTGTTCACTCAGTGCTTGGTCCGTGATTGATTGCTCAGTGCCTACTTGATCTAGTGTTTTGGACTTGGTTAAAGACTCTTGTTTCGCTGCCCAATCTATGTAGGAAGGCGTCATCTGAGAAATGGACACGTCCTCTCCCGCTACGGCCTGTTTATAGAAAGCGAGGAAACGTTGTACCAGTAACCCCATAGACCAACCATCCGTTGCGATATGATGAATGTTAATCAACAACTGGTATTCCAAGGCTCGCTTTTCAGAGTTGTTATTTGTTTCTAAAGTGCGATTTAGCTCTATATTGACGTGTTCATCAGTCAGGCAAAAAACATCCAATGACCAAAGTTGACCGCGCTCTAAATCAAAGACACGACGCTCTTTATCTTGCACCAATGCCTCTAAATCCTCGTAGCGGGTGGAATGAACGGTCATAGGAGACGGCAATGCCCCCACTTCCTCCATTGTCATCACCCTCTGCTGAACCTGACCCTCTTGGCTGACAAACTGGGTACGCAGCATCTCATGTTGGCACAGCATTGCGTGGCAAGCCGCTTCCAACGCCTCTAAGTTCAAGCGTGCGATATCTGAATTTGGCTTAACGACCAAGCGCTGCATGACATTCCATGCGCTGCTTTTCGGTGAAATTTGCTGCATAAACCAGATGCGTTTTTGCGCGTCTGATAACGGGTGAGAGCGTGCTCTATCAACACACGTCAATGACGAAGACGGCGTATCTAATGTATGGGGGTGATGATCTGTCTTAACCGTATCTGGCGCCAATGCTTGAGCTAATGCTTGAGGCGTTTTATGTTCAGCAAGCAGTTTGGGAGACAAGGCCACGTTCAATGCTCTTGCTCGCGCAATCAATTGCAAACTTAGGATGGAATCACCGCCACATCGATAGAAATCGGCATGATGGTCTAACTCAGGCCGCGCTAATACCTCACGATATAAGTCCCTAAGCACTTCAGCGACGGGGTCCAGTTTATCCGATTCAGCTTCATCACAAACCGCTTGCTGATGAGTGTTGGCTTTACCATGTGCACTGCTGTTTTCGCTTGCATCGGGTATAGAGGCCGCCATCGCTTTTAGGGTTCGATGCCGCATCACATCCAACGGTGTCAGTACCGCCCCTTGTTGTCGCGCTAACCCAATCAATTGCAAACTCAGAATCGAATCGCCTCCCAACGCATAAAAGTCGTCGTCAGGCGCAACGGATTCAAGGTTTAAAAGCGAACACCAAAGCGGTGCTAATAATGCCTCATTCGCCGTTAATCCTTGCGCCGAAACGGTGGCGTTCGCGGCACTATCATAATGAGCGTTGCCAGTGTCATTAGAACGCTTTTTCTCTAACGATTCTGAGACGTCGGCTGCGACCGCGTTACGATCTATTTTGCCATTGGCATTCAATGGAATTGAATCAAGTCGAATTAAATGATCCGGCACCATATAGTCAGGCACACCTGCTCTCATGCGCGTCAATAATGCCTCATCATCCACGTTCGTTTTTGATTCAAACACAGCGATTAACAATGCACGTTGATCACTCTGCCACGTCAAAGCATACGCATTATGAACATCGTCTTGAGCTTGCAGCCAACCACTGACTTCCCCTAATGACAATCGATAACCACGACGTTTAATTTGATCATCTAAACGCCCAAGGTATTCATATACACCCTGATTATTCAAACGCACTCGGTCACCACTTCGGTAATAGCGGACGCCGTCTTGACCTGTGACAAAGACGCGGTTGAGTTCGGTTTCGGATTGACGTGAATAATACCCCTGTGCAAGTTGAGGCCCTGCGATCCAAAGCTCACCAGTGGCCCCCATAGGTAAACGCTGCCCATCTTCCGAGCGAACATCCAATGTTGATTCTGGCAACGCCTGTCCCAAAGGCGCGATACTACTCAGTCCGGCAAAGTTTGCCTCGCTCGCTAACACATCTGAACTTAAAACACTGTAACTGACACCCACAGTGGTTTCGCTAGGGCCATAGTGATTAATAATCGCCATGCTAGGTGATAGCTCACGAAGCTGACGAAAGAGTGCGGCGTCCAAACCTTCACCGCCGCTGATCAAGGCTTTCTTAGGTAAAAGACGCGACGGAGAAGAGACACTTAATAGCCCACGTAAATGAGATGGCACAATCTTCAGGTAATCAGCTGGATGCGCCTCTAAAAATTCAGCTAAGGCAGGAGGATCAAAAGCAAGATCCGCATCGGGCAGAAGCAAGGTCTGGCCTTGATACAACGCCGCTAATACAGAGGTAAGACCAAGATCCGCAGACACCGTCGCTAACGTTAGCCAGCTTGCTGTATTGATATCTTTATCATTGGCTTCATCGCTAGACTGATTCACCGCCTGAGAAATAGCCGCTGCATAGTGGGCTACTGCGCCATGAGACACCATAACGCCCTTCGGTTTACCTGTGGAACCCGAGGTGTAAAGAATGTACGCGGTATCTTCAGCGCTAGCTTCGTTTGTGCTCTTGTCATTAGCGCTCTTGTCTTTCGAGCGATAACGTTCAGAATAAGCGCCCTGCTGCGTTTCGAAACTCTCCACTTCACCGTCTTCATTCGACAACGTAGCCCAAGGCGGTAAATTCACAACGGAGCACGTTGAAGGAACTGCCGCAGATAAAGACAATCGTTGTTTATCTTGCCAAAGCAGTGCGACCTCAGCGTCTTCCATCAGCGCGAGTAAACGCAGTTCGGGCTGACGCGGGTCAAGCATCAAAGCCACTGCACCAACACGCCAACACGCCAGTAAACATGCAATTTGACGGGCTTCACGTGGCATTAGAATGGCGACACGCTCTCCCTTTGCCACTCCTTGCTCAATAAGTTGACTCGCCAATCGATCAACGACACGATTCAACTGAAAATAAGAGATTGTCTGCTCGCCCGTATCCAAAGCAATGCGAGACATCGTCGACCAATGCCCTACTCTGTCATTCATCAATTGAGCGGTATTGACTAGTGGAGCGCCCTGTTGACCGCTTAACCCTGACGAAAATGTCACCTCGGACAAACGCATTTGTGGCGTAACTAGCGTTTGCTCCAAAACAGCCTTTAAATGCGTTAATAGTCGATCAATGGTGGCAGTATCGAACAACTCACGACTGTGTTCCAGCTCTAAACGAATCCCTCCCTCATTCGGCTCAACCACTCGTAATGTGAGATCGAAACGGGCATGTCTTTGTTTAGGCTCAATAATGTCTACTTGCGTGCCCGCCAACCTAATCCGCTGGCTCTCTGGTAACGCCACATGCACAAACATGACTTGGAACAACGCGCCTGAGGTTTCGCTAGACTGATTATCCGCTTGCTCCGACACCGATTTATGCAATGCCTGCACCTGCTCAAAAGGCAGATCTTGATGATCAAATGCGCCAGCGGTAACAGACTGAGTACGTGCCAACGACTCTAAAAAGCTTGGATTGCCGTCTAATGTTTGGCGCAACACCAAGGTATTAAGAAGCGGTCCAACAAGGGGACGAAGCTCTTCTCGACTCCGGTTAGCAATAGAGCTACCAAAACAAAAGTCGGTTTGCTGACTGTACCGAGACAGCAACCAACTAAAAGCCGTCTGCAAGTAGATATAAAGCGTTGAGTTGGTCTGATTAACCGCCTGACGTATCTGATCAGTGAGGTTAGCCGATACATTCAAACACTGTACGGCGCCTTCATAACTACGTTCATGGTCCGGTTTTCGCATTCGGTCATAAGGTAAGGCCAACGTCTTCGGTATACCGGATAACTGCTGTTTCCAATACTCACATTGACGTTGGAAATCCTTTCCCTCGCGCCACAATGTTTGCCAGTGAGCGTAATCCGAATATTGGATAGGCAAGTCAGGCAACACAGCCTTTTCTTCACTGTGACAGGCAGCGCTATAAAGCAACGTCAGTTCTTGATTAAGTTGTTGAGAGGACCAAGCATCAAACGCAACGTGATGAATAGTAAAAAACAACCAATAATGGCGCTGCTCGGTATCAAGTCGCGTCGCCTGATAACATTGAATACGCAGTGGCAAACCAGCTTCGAGGTCAAAAGGTTCCGCTAGCTGGCGTTCATATTCCCGTTGATACCATGCTTCCTGCTCCGTTTTATTCGCCAGTATTTTCGCTTCTGTACGGATTGAAATCAGTGCAGATGGCATCAACTCAGGTAACCATTGGCCTTTCTCGTCCATCGGGTAACGCGTGCGCAGCACCTCATGACGCTGAATCAACGCTGCAACGGCCTGCTCCAACGCGTTGACGTTCAAACCCTCGTCAAAGCACAATACGGAGCACAAGTTATATAAAGCACGTGTCGACATTTGCTCAGCCACAAGAAAGCGTTGCTGAGCAAGTGAAAGGCCTCTCCCCTTTGTAACGGACTCTGATGATGTTTTTTCTGTATCGGCTAACATCGGCACAATGGGTAACTGCCAACTGTTAATACCTTGCTGCTCCAATTTATCTCGAAATATCTGCTGTTTGTCTTTTGGTAGACTGGCCAAACGTTTCGCAATGTCTAAGTATCGTGTTTGTTTCATATCGCAAAAAAGTCCTAGTCTTCAAATTCACTTAGTAACTGATCCATAAAGTCCAGCTCATCATCTTGTTGATCGTCAGTGCTTTCAGCGATTTGTCTCGCTAACGCTTCGATAGTGGGTTGCTCAAATAAGGATTGCAGCGCGAGACGCAAACCAAACTCAGCTTCGACCTTGCTGATCATTTGCATCGCTAATAGAGAATGTCCGCCCAGTGCAAAGAAGCTCTGCTCAGCGCTAGGAGACATCCCGAGTAAGGCTTCCCAAATCTCGGCCAAACGCACTTCAATATCACCACTTGGTGCACGACCTGAGTCTTGTGATGGATTCGAATTTAATCCGATCTCTGACGCGTGCGCTGCCAACCGTTTTCGATCAATTTTCCCGTTACTATTAAGAACAAAGGTGTCGAGAATCACGCACTGGTAAGGCACCATATAAGCGGGTAATTCGTTCTCTAAACAGCGACGTAAATTGGCATTTAGCGAAGCATGATCGCGACTTGCGTCAACTTGAACGAAGGCAACAAGCCGCTGTTTATCATCAGCGACCACCACAACTTCAACGATGCCTTCTTGGCGACGCAGCGCCGTTTCAATTTCACCCAGTTCAATACGGAAGCCACGAATCTTAATTTGGAAATCGCTGCGGCCAATGTATTCCAACACGCCATCAGAGCGACGTCGGGCAAGGTCTCCCGTTTTGTATAAGCGTGACCCGTCCTGACGAAATGGATCTGGAATAAACGCACTGGCCGTTAAATCCGGCGCATCTTGATAGCCACGAGTCACGCCTTCTCCAGCAATATACAGCTCCCCCGTTGCGCCCAGTGGAACAGGCTGCCATTGCTCATCCAACAGGTAACAGCGATTGTTTAAAATAGGCGATCCAATTGCTGCAACACCTTCCAGAGTGACTTCACTTTCGTCCAGAATATGCGCCGTTGACCATACAGTCGTTTCCGTAGGGCCATACGCATTGAGCAATTGCACTCCATTCTCAACCAAGTGTTTTGCGACATGCGTCGGTACCGCTTCTCCTCCGATAACGCCTTTCAAGGAAGGCCAATCACTTGCTTGACGAGTCAAGAGCATCTGCCAACTGGCGGGAGTCGCTTGAAATACAGTGGACTGACGCAGCAGCTCAAATAACTCGCCTGCATCTAGCGACTGTTGTTTGTCTGCTAATATCAAAGTTGCGCCGTGCAACAACGGCAGATAAATTTCCAACACGCTCATATCAAATGATGTGGTGGTGACTGACAACCAACGATCAGTCGAATCGATGGCAATCTTGTGATCCATCGCATAAAGAAAGTTCGCCAAGTTTCCACGGTTAACAGCAACGCCTTTCGGCTTCCCTGTCGAGCCAGACGTATAGATAAGATAAGCAAGCTGCGCAAAATGAATGATAGGTTGCGGGTTATCAATGCGATTGAAGAGTGACAGTCCTGCTTCCTCGCTCAGTTCAGCTTGCTCGCTCGATTTAGCTTGCTCACATATGACACTTGGCAAAACATCCAAAAGCAAACATTCAAACAACCCTGTCACACGCTCGCTTACATGCGATTCAGTAATCAAGAGCTGTGGCTGAGCATGCTGACAGATGTAATTCAATCGATCGGCGGGCTGCGCTGGGTCAAGTGGAATATAGGCCGCCCCCGCTTTTAATACCGCCAGGTGGGCAATCATCATACGTGGTCCACGATCCAGTAAGATCGCGACTTTGTGTTCCGCCGTCATGCCCTTTTGTCTTAAATAATGCGCTAGGCGATTCACTTCCTCATTAAGAGAGAAATAGCTCAATGATTGATCAAGATAACGAATCGCTTCGGCATCAGGCGTCTGTAGAACCTGCTGTTCAAAGCGATGGATCAAATCATACTCAGCCTTCAACTCTGCCTCTGTCGCATTAAAAGCGGCATCGAGTGCATAATCCGTCGCATCGAGCATATCCAGCTGACACAAACGCTTCTCTGGCATTTGCAGCATGTCTTTTAGCAAGCTCACATAATGGCGAGCGTAACGAGCAACAGTGTCTTCTACAAACAGCTCACTGCTGTATTCCAGCACACAGAACCATGCCTGTTCAGCTTGCTCAATTTGCATTCCTATTTCGCTTAGAGTGGTTCCTTCATCCAAATTAATACGCTCGATTGAAAGGCCTCCAAACTGAGTATTCGCATCCAATTGAATTAAGTTAAACAACGTCTGGAACAACGGCGCTCGACCATTATCTCGCGGTAACTCCAATGATTCGACCAGTTGCTCGAATGGCAGATCTTGATGCTGCTGCGCTTCAGTGAGCGTTTGTTGCAACAACATCCAGTTGTCCGCCACGCAGGCCTGCAAACCTAGAGGTGCTTTAATCACCTGCGTGGACGCAAAATAACCAATTATCTTGCCACTGTGGGCAAGATGGCGATTCGCAACCGGAACCCCAACGTGAATATCGTGCTGACCGCTGTAACGAGAGAGCAAGAGCTGCCATGCGCTTAGCAAAGGCACAAATGCCGTCATTTGACGCTCAGCACTGACATTTTTCAGTTGAGCAACCACACTTTCGGGTAATTGAAAACGGTAACGCTGCCCACGATTACTAAGCTGCTTGGGGCGCGGTAACTCTGTCGGTAGATCCAGTAAAGGCGGCTCACCGGCCAACTTGGTTTTCCAATAAGACAACTGCTGCTCGAGCGTCTGGCGAGTGTCATCACTCTGCCACCAGCGAGCATAATCCGTAAACTGATAAGGCAAATCCGAGGCTATAAAATCAGAAGCCGTAAGCTTAGAGCGATCTGACGATAACGCAGTACGATATAAAGCCTGCAATTCGTCGAAGAAAATACGTAACGACCAACCATCCGCGATCAAGTGATGCATGCTCAGCTGCAAGATTTGCTGATTATTTAACTGCTTAGCGTCTAAGTGCTGAGCCTCTACTTGCTGACGATCTAATTCAGAGAGGTCTAAATCAACTGACGTTGCACTTTTCGCTGATAACAAATCGACACGCCAAGGCGCAGACTGCTCAGGTACAAAGGGCTGATCCGCTAACCCCCTCAAAGTCTTTATCAATGATGCGTCATGACATTCCGCCAACAGATCAGCGTCCAGTTCATGTTGCATCAATGGAACGCGTTCTAGCGTAATATCCGCATCAGGCAAGACTCGCTGAAGTAGCTCTCCGTCTTGTTCAACAAAAACCGTACGCAAGCTCTGTTGGCGCAGAGTCAACGCATATAAAGCCTGTCGCAATGCCTGAACATCCAGCTGCCCGTTGACACGTAAGGATAGAGTCAGTTGATACGCTCGACTCGCACCACTGAATTTTTCAAGGAACCACAAACGTTTCTGTGTGGCATGCATCGGCGCAAGGCGATTATCAGCTTCAGCTGCGCTTTGAACAGGAATCACCAGCGGAGGCTGAACATGCAGCTCGACTTCGCCTGCCAACGCCATCACCGTTGGCGCTTCGAAGACGCTGCGTAGCGGCAGATCGACTTCAAATTCTTCTGCTAAGGTCGCAACAATACGCGCCGCCAGCAAGGAATGACCACCGAGAGCAAAAAAGTTATCTTCACGAGCAATTGAAACGGACTCCTCTATTGGCAGAACCTCTCGCCAAATAGCCGCAATGCGTTTTTCCCATAGGGATTGAGGCGCCGTCCGTTTGTCCGAATCCAGACCGCTTACAAGCTCGGTTAATGGCATATTTTGCAGTGCTTTTCGATCAACCTTACCATTGGCGTTTTGAGGAAAACGCTCAACCCATTGCCAGAAGGTAGGCACCATATACTCAGGCAAACTCGACGCAAGGTGACGGCGCAAACGTTCAATATCACGCAGCTCACCACTCCAATAAGCCACTAGTCGCGCTTGATCACCCTGACCTTGTAGCAGAACCGCTGCGTTATCGACCCCTTCCAATTGAGGAAGAAGTGCTTCGATCTCACCCAACTCAATTCTAAATCCACGTAACTTCACTTGGAAATCGTTACGCCCAACGTAATCCAATGTGCCATCGGTACGACGACGCACTAAATCGCCAGTTTTATAAAGACGTTCGTAGACTTGTTGACCATCAAGAAGCGAAAGATGCTTATGCGTAATAAAGGCATTCGCGGTTAACTCTGGCGCTCGATGATACCCCAAACCAACGCCATCACCGCTTAGATACAACTCTCCTGTTACGCCTTGTGGTACAGGGCGCATGGCACGGTCTAATACATGTGCTCTCAGGCCCATCACCGCTTTACCAATAGGTAATGCCGCACTGCTGTGCGCGACGTTGGCGGACTGAGAAGGCTGGCAATCCCGTTCTGTAACAGGATGGAACGTCGAATAGACGGTTACTTCTGTCGGACCGTAACCGTTCATCAAGGTTGCGCCGCGCGCTAGAATTTGTCGTCCTAACTCGGCACTTAACGCTTCTCCACCAGCAATAGCCGTTACGCCATCCAATGACCGTTGAGAACGAGCTAATAGCATCGTCCAAGTTGCCGGAGTGGCCTGCATCAAACTAACGGATTTAACATTGTCAGGATGGTCAAGTAACTGATCTAACCGACGCGGGTCTTTAGCCTGTTCACTGGAGGCGACTAAAATACTGGCGCCCTGTGTCAATGGGTACAGCAACTCGACCACTGAAATATCAAAGCAGTATGTCGTCAGCGACAACACCTGATCCTTGTGGGTTAATGGAATTCGAGCCGATAGATCACGGCATAAATGCGCGACATTATGGTGGGTAATCTCGACACCTTTTGGACGTCCTGTCGAGCCAGAGGTATAAAGGATATAAGCTAACGAATCGGGATGAACACCATCGAGTCCTTCGTTATCTGTCTGATCATTATCTGCCTGATCGTAAGCCTGTCGATCGGAGGCGACATCAACATCAGAATGCTCTAACGAACATAAATCCACTGCAACGCACACTAAATCAGGTTGCAGCGCTTCAATCTCAGATTGATGATGAGAATGCAGCAAACAAACAGTGGGCGAGGCATGCGATAACACGTAGCCTTTGCGCTCATCCGGCCAGCTCGGCTCAATTGGCACATAGGCCGATCCGCATTTCAACACAGCCAACATGCACACAGGCATGCTGTAAGTTCGTTCGATGCAAAGCGCAACTCGATCTCCGCGCTTAAGGCCCGCGTGACGCAATAGGCCCGCTAAGCGGTCACTTTGTGCGTTTAACTGGGCATAAGTCAGACAAATATTTGCAGATAAATCAACATCTACGCCATTTGTTTGAACCGCAAGTGCGCTTGGCTGCTCCGCGACACGGTCGGCAAACAGACTTAATACTTGTCTTGCCTCAGGAACACGTTCAACCGTCGATTTTTCTTGCCAAAGAGTAATGTCAGACAATTTTGCCTGCGGATGATCCAGCATCCAATTCAAGAGATGTTCGTAATCCTGCGCCATTCGCATCACCGTATCGGCCGCAAACAACTCAGCACTGTATTCGAAGCTCAAATTGAAGCGTCCATCATCGGCTTGAACGTCCAATTTAAAATCGCACAAGGCCGTATCCGGTCGATTATCAATTGCTTCGACCGTGAGCCCAGTCAGAGTCATCTGATCCAGTGCTTTTCCAGAAAGATAATTAAACATGGACTGGAATAAAGGGTTGTAGCTCATTTGGCGATCGACGCCCAGTTGATCAATCAAATAGTCAAATGGCAAATCTTGATTAGCTTGTGCTTGAGTGGCTTGTTTTGCGACTGCGTTGATCAAATCCGTGACTGTCTGCTCAGGCGTTAAGTCCGCTCGGTGCACCAAGGTATTGATAAAACAGCCCATTAAGTTTTGCGTATCCGCATGATGGCGATTCGCGACTGGAACACCAATCAAAATATCTTGTTGATCACTGTAGAAACCAAGCAGTAACTGAAAGGCTGCCATGGTCGACGCAAAATGGCTGCGTCCCGCTACTCGGTCAAAGGCGACTAACTTTTTCGCCAACACCTCAGACATGCTCGTAACGTAGCGTTGACCCGCACCGCTCGGCTTTTCTGGGCGAGGATAGTCCGAGCTCAATTCTAAGACTGGGAGCTCGGCGTGAGATTGAGTATCGTCGCCTTGCGGTTGTAATACGCCTAACCAATACGCCAGTTGATCGTCTAAATGACCTTCTTCCATTAACGCTTGTTGCCAAATAGCAAAGTCTGAATACTGTAATCTCGACTCAGAAACTTGGTCTGTTGGCTCAACTGATTCTGCGGCACAAAGGCGCTCATACGCCGTACAAAACTCATCAACAAATAGGCGCAATGACCAGGCGTCGGCAATAATATGGTGGCAATTGAATGTGAGTACCTGTTCGTGATCACGACCTTCGCATTCAAATAAATGAACCCGTAGCAAAGGGCCGCTGTCCAATGCAAAAGGCTGCATGGCATCGGCTTTCAAGGCATTAGATAGCGCTTGTTCAGGTGAAGCCTCGTGTTCAAGTGAAGCATTCTGCTCGACTGACGTTAAACGAGTCGTCCGAATTGATAAATCACAGTGAGGAGACACCACTTGCACTGGCGCCCCCTGCTCGATCACAAAGTGCGTCCTCAAAATATCGTGCTTTGCGACGACCATGTTCAACGCCCGCTCTGCGATTTCAAGATCTAAGCCTTTCTCCTTACCTGTGGCCCGAATACGAATCGCCGCTGGTAAATTATAGGCCGCGCTGTGTGGTTCAAGTTGCTGTAAAAACCACATTCTCTGCTGCGACCAAGAAAGCGGCGCACGCTTATCACCGTTTGCTTGCACTTGGATTTGCTCGGCGGGTTTAATCGGCGGTAATGTGTTCTGAGGCTCGTGATCTGCCAACCAAGTAGACAGTAAAGCAATCGTCGGACATTCGAAGATAGCACGAAGTGGGACGTCGCGCTGTAACTCGCGTGTCAGTTGGCCAGCCATTTGAGTCGCCAATAACGAGTGACCACCCAATTCAAAGAAATTATCCTGAACGCCCACACGCTCTAGGCCCAAAAGCGCTTGCCATATTTCGCTTAACGTATGCTCTATCGGTGTCGACGGCGCAATATAGTTTGCTTCTTGCTGCTGACTAAAATCAACGTCTGGCAATTGTTTTCGATCTACTTTGCCGTTGTTGTTTCTAGGTAACTTCGGCATCGCCACAAATGTGTTGGGCACCATATAGTCTGGCAACCCTTGCGCAACAAACTCCCGTAACGGCCCCCAATTATCGCTGGATAAACCGCCTTGAGTCTCAACACTCAATCTTTCACCCGCGATATAAGCCACCAGAACCTTACCACGCTGTGGATCGCTGACAGCCAACAAGACAACCTCATCAATCTCAGTGTGCTGCACTAAACGAGACTCAATTTCTCCCAACTCAATCCGATACCCTCGCACCTTGACCTGATAATCGACCCGTCCAACGTACTGCAAATGACCATCGGGCAAGTAACGGGCAAGGTCTCCAGTACGGTATAAACGCTCACCTTTATTTATTGATGAGTCCGAGAATGGATTCGGTAGAAAAACGCCTGCGGTTCGTTCAGGTTCATTCAAATAGCCACGCCCAACGCCCGTTCCAGCAACATAAATCTCACCAATCGCCCCAATTGGCATAGGCTCTAATTCAGGACTAAGAAGGTATAGACGGTTATTTGCCGTCGCAGAGCCAATCGGCACATGACGAACATCATCACCCAAGCGCTCTAAAATAGGGTAAAACGCCACATCATCCGAACACTCGGCAGGCCCATAGGCGTTCATCAACGGAATCGTTGAATAGCGCTCAGACCATTGCTGAGCAAGCACGGGCGGTAACGCCTCACCCGTCGGCAGCACCCAGCGTAAGCGGGTAAAAGAAGTACGATACGCGAGCATGCCTTGTATTAGAGCGGGAACCGGCTCCAAGACAGTTATTTCGCGACGCTCAACCGCTTCCACAAGCTTGGCTGGATCTTGGCTAATAGCATCGGGCAAGATTTCGACGCGAGCCCCTAATATCGGCGCAATCAAGAATTGCCACACGGAAATATCGAAACATTGAGAGGCGGTTTGAGCAATGACATCCTGATGGCTCAACTGCAAGGGGGCAAATTTACCCAGCATGTTGTTTAGCATGCCATCTCGCGTCACCATCGCGCCTTTTGGCGTCCCAGTAGAACCCGATGTGAAGATCACATAACCTAGGTTTTGACCTGAAACATCGACAGCAGGTGGACGATCCTCGACGACATCAATGTCGTTAACAAAGAATGCATCCGCAGAACTCACAACTTCTAATTCAGGAATACAATCATCGTGAATATCTAGTGACCTGTTTTTTGATAGAGCGTCTTTTGATAGAACGCCTTTTGATAAAACGTCGTCTGACAAAACCTCTAAAGCATCCCGCGCTAAGGACTCAAAGCCCTCACCAACTAACACCCGTCGCGTTTGGCTTTGTTTTAATACCTGAGCGAGACGCAGCGGAGGATGACTCGGATCCAGAGGTAAATAAGCGGCTCCCGATTTCAGTACGGCCAATATCATGACCAAGAAGTCGCTACTGCGCTCATCTAACAACGCCACAATACTGTCGACCGTAACCCCCTGCTGAACTAAGCGATGCGCGAGTCTGCTGGATCGTTGGTCGAGCGCTTTATAAGTCAACGCATTCGTTCCATCGTTTACGACCACCTTGTTCGGCGCTGCAGCGACTTGAGTATAAAAACGCTCAAGATAGTTCTCATCTAACGCCAACTCTGGACCTTGTGCCCATTGTTTTTGCTGTAGGCTCTCAGACGGATGCAACATGGATAGACGATCAAGTGTTGTATTGACTCCTTGTCCTTTATCCAGCGCTTCATCCAACTCTGCCATAGATTGCAGCAGCGTTTGAAAGTGCGTCAGCATCGTCCGCACCGCAGCATGAGAAAAGTCGTGACCTTGATAGGTCAATTGCAAATGCAACGATTCGCCCGGAATAATAACCACGGTAATCGGGTAGTTCGTATGCGTTCGGTTTGTCGCATCTTGAACAATAAATTCGAGATTCTCCTGACTCAGGCCAGCATCCATTGGGGCGTTCTCAAATACAAATAAGCTTTGGAACAAGTCTTGCCCTTCGACATCACTCCATTGCTGAATGTCGGCCAATGAGCTGGTTTCATGTTCGCGCAACGCTAAATTCTCTCGTTGCAACGAACGCAACCAATCCCCTAAAGAATCCGTCGGATTCACTCGCCAGCGTAAAGGCAATGTATTGATAAATAAGCCAACAATCGATTCCATCCCAGCCATATGGGTAGGACGCCCCGCGACGGTGACACCAAACAACACATCTTGCTCACCACTATAACGACTCAATAGCAGCGACCAAGCTCCCTGCAGCAAGGTGTTAAGGGTCACCTTATGATGTGCCGCTAAAGCTTGCAGCTTCTTTGTTTCCGCTTTATCTAAGTGACTCACCACATCAACGACGGGGTCGGCATCTGGAAATTGATTCGGTTGGCGTATGCCCAGTGAAGTGGGCGTATCGAAACCAGCTAAACGCTCAGTCCAAAAACCCTTATGTGCGTCAGCAGGTTGTTGACGCAGCCAGCGAATGAAATCTCTATATGGCCTTGGCTTCTCAAGCTCTAGACTCTCCCCTTTGGCAAACGCGCGATAGAATGCGAGGAAGTCCATCATGATCAAAGAGAAACACCAAGCATCCATAAGAATGTGATGATAGCTACGTACAAACTGATAACGCTGCTCACCGAGGCGAATCAAGCGAACTCGCATTATCGGGGCCTTATTGAACGCTAATTCTTGGCGGCGCTCTTCTGCCAGCATGCGCTCAAGCTCTCGCTTTTGCGTCTCTTCATCCATTGTTCGCCAGTCCAACAACTCAACGGGAAGATCAACCTGTTTATAGACAACTTGCAATGGTCGTCTTTGCTGCTTCCAAACAAATGCAGTACGCAATAATTCATGCCGATCAACAACGGCATTCCAAGCTTTCTGGAATGCCGTTGTATCTAATGCTTCCATCTCCATGACATGGCGATATTGCAAAAGATACATCCCTTGTTGTGGGTTCATCAAAGTATGAAAAAGAAGACCTTCTTGCATCGGCGCAAGCGGGTAAATCGACTCGATGTTATTCGAAACAGCTTTCATAGAAGGTGTTTCGGTAGGTGATGTATCGATAGATAGTGTCGTTAAATTTGTCATCAGTAATCTCTTAAGCACACCTGCGCTCAGGCCTCTAATTCAGCAAGCAAATCAATGAACTCACTGTCTGTCAGTTCAGCATCGGGAAAGTCCACAGCAGTCGCACGGCCATAATTTGGGTCACAACAATGCTCAATCAGGGAGGTCAGCTGCGTCACGTATTGAGCAGCGATAGTAGGGATACAGGCGAAGCGCTCGTCCCGAGCAGGGTAAGTCCATTCCATATGCAAGACTCCAGACAACACCATCGCGTTAATATCCAACACATGAGGTCGCTGTGCGTTAGCGGCCTTCATCCCCGGGCACACTGGGGTCGCTAATCGAAGAGGCGTGACGTTTAAATCGCCACTTTCTCTGGACTCAATTCCCCGTTGACCAAGATAGTTGAACGACACAAAACGATGCGGTAGAAAGCTCTGCGACGGGCCTTGATCTTCTTGTACAGAAGATAAATATCGTAGCAAACCATATTCCATCCCTTTTTCGGGCAGTCGGCGCAGTTGCTCTTTGTTATAAATCAAAGCCGTGGCCCAATCAGAAACGGCGGATAATTTCTGAGGAAAGCGAGAAGTAAACCAGCCAATACTGCGGGAGACATCCAAACGGCTGTCTCCCGCTTCTCGACCATGTCCTTCTAACTCAATCGTGATGTCAGGTAATTGTTGCCATTGGCCTAGAACCTTGGCTAAAGCAGTGATAAGCAGCTCTTGAACGCGAGTGTTATAAGCTCGGTTCGCCTCACCTAACAGCGTTTCCGTTAACGCCACTGGCAAACATATTTGCACTTGCGTACTGTTTTCGTAGGTATCTGACGCGCTTGTCTGCGGTACGTCAGCGTCCACTTGAGCAGACCAATAAGCACGCGCTGCATCGATATCCAACGCCTCAGCACGATGCGCTAAATAGGTTTGCCACTCATCAAAACGTGCGGCCGAAGACGGTGCTGACGAGGCAACCTCTTCGCCATTTTGAAAAGCAAGATAATAGGCATATAGATCCTGAAGCAGAACATGCCAACTGACCGCATCGACTATCAAATGATGTGCAGCACACAATAGCTGCTTGGACTCAGTCAACCAGACAAACTTAATAAGCGGTGCACGATCTAAACGAAAGTCACTCTGAAGGTGCGTCAAAAGCGTGTCGTTTAGGGTATCTCGAGTAACCTCATCGCTGCAGTATTCAACGACTAATTGGTTTCCCCAATCCGCTTCTATTGGTTGGTACTTCTGTTTCCAAACACCATCTCTTTGTGCGAATGATAAACGTAAACTAGGATGATGTTCGACTAAAGCCAAGGCGGCTTTACGCAGGTCAGACACGGCTAATTCAACGTCGCTATTAAGAAGCAACGACTGATTCCAGTGCCCTAAATTACCTATGTCGGATGCCTCTTGTTGCTCAAAGAACCAAGATTGGATCGGCGTAAGTTCAAAGGCATCTAACTCTTCTGCTATACAATGCGAAGGAGCACTCTTAATGTCATCAGACTCACTTCCAGCCTCATAAGCCTCGCTTCCAACGTCATTTTTCGGGTGACCTGACGCCACGGCAGAGGCGAGCTCCGCCATCGTCTGATGTTCAAAAACTTGTTTCGGCGTGAGTGCAATTCCCGCCACTTTGGCTTTCGATATAATTTGCAAGCTCAGAATGGAATCACCACCAACCGCGAAGAAGTTATCGCTTGCTTTTAAATCGGGCTTACCTAATACCTCTTTAGCAATGTCTAGCAAGGCGTTCTCAAGCGTGTTTTCTTGCTTTTTAGGTGCATTCACTCGCTCTGCCACTTTGACTAATTCAGCCACCGTTTGGTGCTCAAAAATGGCCTTAGGCGTCAAGACGATATCGGCTTGTTTCGCTTTAGCGATGATTTGTAACCCTAAAATTGAATCGCCACCATTCGCAAAGAAATTATCGTGAACGCCCAGTTTTGGTTTGCCTAAGAGCGCTTGCCAAATACCCAACAAGACAGCCTCCGGCTCACTCAAGGCGTCACTTTCGGAAAACGCAGTTGCACTGTTCGCCGCCTTCTCTTGCAGATAGACATCAGGGTTTTGTAAGGCATTTCTATCCAGCTTTCCGTTACCTAATAGGGGCAAGGCCGCCAATGGAATCCATACCGCTGGCACCATGTAATCAGGCAACGCTTCCAACATGTGCGTTTTTAGACCCTCAAGTAAATCGCCTTCTGGCTGCTCTTCCGCAGAATAAGCAACCACAAGATACGCAACCAAGCGGTTATTCTGTCTTTCATCAGGGCAGTTTAAGACGACGGCATCGGCGACATGTTGTTTTAACCAAGATTCAACCTCCCCCGGTTCCACTCGATAACCACGTACCTTGATCTGGAAATCGTTGCGACCAATAAAGTAAAGCTGCTCTCCAACTTGCTTAACACGGTCACCCGTTCGGTACCAACGCGGGCTGTCGCCTTGCTTGTCGTCTTGAGAAAAGCAGTCTTGATAAAAGCGTTCGGCGGTTAAATTAGGTTGACCAAGGTATCCCTTTGCAACGGTCGCTCCTGCGACCTCCAGCTCACCTGCAAAGCCCTGCGGCACAACGCGCCCCGCAACATCCACAACACGTGTTTGTACATTCGCCATTGGTTTACCCAAGGCAATTTCGTCATCGTATAAATCCAGCTTTTTCGCTATGACTCCGACCGTTGTCTCAGTTGGGCCATAATGGTTAAACACGGATAAAGCGGGCTGACGTTCAAACACGTTACGTAACAACGCCATAGAAATCGCTTCGCCCCCTGTCACCAAGGCTAGGCGGGGCAGCCACTCAGTACGAGGTGTAGCAAGCAAAATACCATTTAGATGAGAAGGGACAATCTTAAGACAATCAATAGGACGAACGGCAAGCTCATCTGCTAACGCCTCAGCGTCGAACGCGAGCTCTTCAGGTAACAGTCGCAATGTACGACCACTGAGCAAAGCACCAAATAATGCGGTATAGCCTAAATCAGCACCATTACTAGCAAGCGTTGCTAAACTGGCGTCTTCTGGCAATTGCAGGCGACCCATCACACCCGTGACATAATGAATCAAGTTTGTTTGACTAACTTCAACGCCTTTCGGGTTCCCTGTTGAACCCGAGGTATAAATAACATAAGCCGTATGATCGGCATCAGGCCCATGCGCGTCGACGAGTTCTCCTTCTTTTCTCTCGCCCTCATTTTTCTCTATTGCTTCTGCCTCTACCAAAGACACAAATTGAGAAACGTCGAGCGCGCTGCAACGTTCCGTTAGCCAGTTGAGCTCGTCTTGAGCTATGTCGCTAATAAGAACGGAAAGATTGGCATCATCACAAATGTACTCCAATCGGTTTTTTGGCCATTTAGGGTCCATCGCAACATACGTTGCTCCCAACCGCCAGATTGCGAAGATAGCAACCACTTGCTCGATACTGCGATCTAAGCACACACCAACACGGCTGTTTCGTTGCACCTTGTTTTCCCGCAATAAAGCGGCCGTTATCTCAACTTTTTTGGACAATTCCGCGTAAGTCAGCGTTAGCTCACCCATCTGCAACGCAGTGCGCTCAGGGTAACACTCGCCGTTTTCTACAAACGCGCGCCATGCCGTCGGAGCCAATGGAGACACGACATCGCCTGATAGCATTGACGCTGTTTCTGGCCTGGCAAGCTCCAAATGGTTTAAAGTTTGAGTCTGGTCATCTAACAATTGCTCAACACAATAGACAAAGCTGTCGCGTATACTTTCAACGGTACTCCGTCGATACAAACCTTTGTTGTAGCGCCACTTGCCAATAAAGTCATGGCGATTGTCTACGACCACCAAATTCAATTCGTGCGCCGCGCCACGTTGCTCAGCCAATAACTCTTGCTCGATAAGCGCCTGTTTTCCCGTTTCTGGACGCTCATGGTTCAAAGTAAACATATGCTGAAATATCGGCGAGCGACCCGCTTCCCGTTGTACCTTCAGCGTTTCGACTAACGCAGAAAAGGGATACGCTTGATGAGACATAGCGTGTTGAGTTTGCTGCTCCACCTGAGCAACCCAATCAGAGAATGCTTGGTGCGCGTTTGGCTTAACACGCAACGCCAAAGGGTTAACCAAGTAGCCAACCATGCGCGCATCGTCTGGTGTAAGCCGACCAGAACTTGGCGTACCGATAATAAAATCATCCTGCCCGGACAAACGCGCCATAAACCACTGAAACGCCGCCATCCACCAGACGTAGGGCGTCACTTCTAAATGACGGCATTGCAGCCGTAATTGAGACGTCATTGACTCAGGTAAGGTAAAGGCAATCTCTTCACCCTCTGCACCCACGTTGGCATGATGAGGAAAATCCGTAGGAAGAGAAAGTTGAGGCAAACCGTGCAAAGTCTCCTGCCAAAAGGCTTCACTACGCGCGCCCTCACGAACCGCTTGGCGCTGTCTCGCGCTCCATTGACGGTAATCCGGCATCGCCTTCTCGACCTCTATCCGTTCACCCCGAAGCAATTGAAGCAACTCACTCCGCAATACTTCGAACGACATAAAGTCAGCGGCAATATGATGGATTACCAACGTTAGATAGAGATGTTCTTCTGCACCTTGACGGTTTACCAACAGAGCCGCGCGGCAGACCTGACCTTCATCAAGCTTGAGAGGCTTATCTGCCTCTCGTGCAATCCAACCCTTAATCTGTTTGTCTGTACCCTTTACTAATGGCAATACGGACACCGTAGAAACCGAGTCATAGTCTTGTTCAAATGCTTTTATAAAAGGCGCTGACCACTGGACAGGGTCGCCATCTCGCTCACCATAGGGTTGTGACAAAATGGGGTAACGAGCTAACAGGGTGGAAAACGCCTGCTCGACGGCCTCCACCGTCACACAACGAGAAAGCTTCACTGCATACGCCATGTTGTACGCGGCGCTGTCTGGCGTCATTCGATACAAAAACCAAAGCGCACGCTCATTTAAACTAAGCGGTCTCGGTGCAAAGTAATCAGGCTGACTCTGCAATGCCTCAATAATATCCTCTTTATGACGGCGAATATCGCTTAACAAAGCTTGGTCCATCGCCCCTTTCACATCCGCTTTAAAGGACAACTTGCCATCTTTTAAGGTCAATGTAATGCCTCGAAGCCAACAGGCTCTAAGCAACGCCTTAATTGAACCAGAAGAAGTATCCATCATTAGATTTCCCCCTCTAGCATGAGATCTTCTTCAAACGTTTCCGACCTAAACGCGGCTAAAAACGCCACAAGCTCATTAATCGTCGGATACTGCCAAATGAGATCTGGCGATAAAACGGAATCCACTATTTGTGATAGCTCATGGGTTAACGTCATCGCATCGACTGAATCCAGTCCTGTCGCTACCAGCTTTTGAGTAGGGTCAATTTTATCGACGGAAACATCCAAACGAATGGCAATCCAAGCACGGACCCAATCACGAATCGCAGCGTCGTCACCAGCAACCCATTCGGGCAACAGAGGTGCTGGAGCAGGATGTTCAGCATGGTTTGCAGCACTCTTTGAGATACTACTTGCCTGCCACAAAGCAATAACATTGCTCTTGATGCTTAAGTCAGATGGCGTCCCAACAGCAAACTCACCATCTAAATACAGTGCTCGGGTTTTCAGGCGCTGAATCTTACCCGACGTTGTCTTAGGCAAGGAAACAGGCTTAATGAGAACAATCGAGGCAAAGCTGATCTCGTGCACTTCTGCGACCGCTTGACGAATCGACAATATGATTTGATCTAAATCGTCTCGACGCATACCACGACGAGTCAACTCTTGCACTAAGACAACCTGATTGCCTGGTGTTTCAAATACCGCTCCACCATGTGGCGCAATGTCTTTATCGACACTCTGAACCGTTGCCTCAATGTCTTGTGGGTAAAGGTTGCGCCCATTGACAATCACCACCTCTTTGGCTCGCCCACTGACATAGAGCCAACCATCCAGCACAAAACCAAGGTCGCCTGTACGCAAATAGCCCGCTTCACCTTCTAATTCGTTATCAAAGGTATTCGCTGTCGCTTCTGGCTTATTCCAGTAGCCTTGAGCAACACTCTCGCCACGCACCCAAATTTCACCAACTTGATCGTCCGCCAACGCGCTTTTTGTTTCAGGGTCTACTATCCGAATCGACATTTGATCATTAATCCGACCAGACGAAGGCGCATGAACGACAGCCTCTTTGCCCCTTCCTAAACCCGAAGCTACAATTCTGCCTTTCTGCAACGCGACGCTATCCAATGCAGCACTTCTGTATTGTGCCTCGTGCGCGGAAGCCGTCACAAACAAACAGGTTTCGGCCATGCCATAGCAAGGTTTAAGCGTACTTTTTGCAAGATTACATTGAGCGAACGTCGTATAAAATCGCTCCAGAGTTTCAGTATGTATTGGTTCTGCACCGTTTGCAGCAATGCGCCACGCACTTAAATCCAAGACCTGTTTTTGTTCATCACTGATACGAGCCACGCAATGTTCATAGATAAAATTCGGGCCGCCGCTCGTTACCGCTTTAAAATCAGAAATGGCTTTTAACCAAAGAAAAGGCGTCTGCAGTACAACAGGAGGAGGTAAAAGCCAAACAGACGCACCAACTCCCATGGGACTCAACACGCCACCAACAAAGCCCATATCGTGGTACATCGGCAACCACGTCACGCAGTTTGATGAATCGTCTAAAGAAAACTCTTGTGCAATAAGCGCTGTATTATGAATTAAGTTACCATGACCAAGCATGACCCCCTTTGGTGACCCAGTAGAACCCGAACTGTATTGCAAGTAAGCCAACGTCTCACTATGAACATCAGGCATCTCCCACTGCTCGGCCAGCGGAACAAACTCCTTCCCAACGACAAATTGCTTACACTGATGAGACGACTCCAATAGCCAACTCGCCACTGACACCTCATGCTCAACACTGCTTAGAACAAGAGCAGCATCGCAATCGCCTAAAATGCTGTTTAAACGCCCCCAATCTCGGCGTTTATGCTGAGGCGGGTAAGCCGTAACCGCGACGATTCCCGCATAAACACACCCCCAAAAACCAACGATATAATCAATCCCGTTTGGCATCAGCAACATGGCTCGATCGGAAGGTTTCGCCAACGTCCTTAGCTCAACCGCAATGGCTCTAGCACGAGCATCCAACTCAGCATAGGTAATGGACTCGGTCACTTCGGTTCCGTTTGCCAACAACGAGAAACACACTTTTGAACCGTTTATTTGAGTTTGATGACGCAGCAAATCAATTAAGCTGGTATAGAGAGGGGTATCCAAAAGAGGACTAGTCATGGGAAATCTCCTGCGGTCGCGTGACTCACCCAACCGCTTTAAACATTTTTAAACATTAAATACGGGTAAACAGATGATTAACTAAATGAAATTAAGCTAAAGCCACTAACGATTTGGCTCGGCCATTGCGACGACCACCTTGCGGTCACCTTTAAACGTGCCGCGGGCATGAGCAACCAACATATTATCCAGCATCATGATGTCGCCCTTTTGCCATAAGAACCTCACCTCACAGTCGTCCATAACACGTCGAACATGATCTAAGTCTTTCTCATCAATAGCGCTGCCATCGCCGTAATACACATTCCGCGGGAGATTGTCTTCGCCCACAATCGAAATCAGTGTTTCACGGACGTGAGCTTGCAGGTTAGAGACATGGAACAGATGCGCTTGATTAAACCAAACGGATTCCCCTGTTCTCGGGTGACGGGCCGTCGCCTGACAAACCTGACGTGTACGTAACTCGCCGTCGCCTTTCCACTCAAACTCAATTTCATTTTGTTGGCAAAATCGTTCTACATCCGCTTTGCTGTCTGTGCTAAACGCCTTCTGCCAAGGCAAATCAAGGCCGTTGCCATAATTTCGAACATACATCAACTTGCGCTGTTCAAACCGGTTGCGAACATCAGGTTCAATTAAATTGTAAATTTGACGACTGTCAGCAATCGGGGTTTCACCACCTTCTTCGGCGACCTTTAAAGAACAAAACCAGATACGCATTGGCCAATTCAACGTGTAAGCCTGCTCATTGTGAAGCGGAATAACCTGATGGGCTGGGTATTCAGTGGAGGTGTACACCTTACCCTCAACCTTACTTCGAGGAGTAGAAGCATAGTCATAGCTAAGCAGCTCATGTCCAAACGCTTTTGCGAAGTCCTGGAAATCGCTTTCCTGCTCAACATTAAACCCTCTTAACAATACGCCACCAACCGACTCCAACTGCGCGTCAATTACCGCTCTAATGTCGCTAAAGCAGCGGCGCCAATCTATTGGGGTTTGGGGTTCAATCACGAGCGGTAGTGGGCCTAGCCCTTCCAAGTCACGGACGGATATCGTGGACTCAGTGATGTTTTCTTGAACAGACATTAAAAACCTCTTAGCAGTTCGACACTTTCAGTTGAATCGCATGTATTTGAATCAAAATATGCAACGACAACTCAATCGCGTCAGGGGTCATACATAATCGCGTCAAGGATCATACATAACCTTTACACAAATTAGAATGATATTGATTCTTATTTATATTTATTTTATAAATCACTCCATTAGTTAAAATCAATTAGACAAAATTTACGATTTGTTTACATTTATCCATTTGTAACAGACGTCAATTTCACTGGCCTATTTGGAGATCTACATGAGCCTTGATGACCCAAACACAATATTCAACGTAGTGATGAACGACGAAGAGCAATACTCGATCTGGCCGGAGTACAAAGAGATTCCAAACGGCTGGCGCGAAGCAGGAAAGAAAGGCAATAAAGAAGAGTGCCTAAGCTGGGTACAGGAAGCTTGGACCGACATGCGCCCCAAAAGCCTTCGCGATGCTATGGCACACAGTTAATCAAAATATGGCGCCTTAACATTGATCTAATCAATCGCAATAAGGGCCCGGAGACACCATGAACCATACGATCAGTGATATATTGCCAGAAGACAAAAGACCTATTGAGGTTACAGCGAGCACTAAAAAAAGCGCGCTTAGTCTTTCTAATTTTCTAGATCAACCGTCGCGTACTCTTAGCAGTAGTCACTATTTAGAACGTCAAAAAAAACGTGAATCCAATGCACGAAGCTACCCTCGCCGACTGCCATTAACACTGGTAAAAAGTAACGGCGTTTATTTACAGGATTCAGAAAACCAGATTTTCATAGACGGTCTAGCCGCCGCCGGCACCCTAGCGCTTGGACACAACCATCCAGACATTACCGCTGCCATCACAAAAACCCTCAACAGCGGAATGCCATTACAAACTCTTGACATTACAACCCCCGTCAAAGAACGCTTCATTGACTCTCTATTTCAATTGCTACCAAGTAACATGAGCCAAAACGCACGCGTTCAGTTTTGTAGCCCATGTGGAGCCGACGCAGTCGAAGCCGCCATTAAATTGGCAAAAACGGTCACCGGCAGAAACACCATTCTCGCTTTTTCTGGTGCTTATCACGGCATGACCCAAGGCACATTAGCGATTATGGGAAATCTAGGCCCAAAATCAGCACTCGGCACTACCGTGCCAGATGTCCAATTTATGCCTTACCCATACGCACCGCGATGCCCCTATGGCATAGGCAAGGATGGCGTAAAAGCCAGCCTAAACCAACTAGAAACCATGTTGACGGATCCAGAGTCTGGCGTACAAAAACCCGCTGCCATCATACTAGAAGCAGTCCAAGGCGAAGCGGGCGCGATTCCCGCTGATAATGAATGGCTAAAAGGCCTAAGAGCCCTGACCAAAAAACACGATATCTTACTGATCATCGACGAAGTACAAGCTGGAATGGGCCGAACAGGTGAGATCTTCGCATTTCAACATGCCAATATCGAACCCGATATTATCGTCTTGTCCAAAGCCATCGGCGGCGGTTTACCCATGGCGGTTATCGTCTACCAAGGTGAATTAGACCAATGGCAACCTGGCGCACACGCAGGCACGTTTCGAGGCAACCAACTCGCACTTGCAAGCGGTCAAGTTGTTATGCGCCACCTATTGGAAGAAAACCTTCACCACCACGCTGGAAAAATAGGCGCTCGACTGAAAGCCCACCTACAAAACATCAGCAGCGCAATTGTCGGCGATGTTCGAGGGCGTGGCTTAATGCTCGGCGTCGAAATTGTGAACCCCCTCTCCGACAAAGACTCATTAGGTAACCATCAAGTCGACGGCGACCAAGCCAGAGCGATACAACAAGAAGCACTAAAACGCGGTTTGATACTTGAACTGGGTGGTCGCTTTGGATCAACCGTACGCTTCCTACCACCATTGATTATCAATGAAGACGAAATCGACGTGATTGCTGAACGGTTCTCCGAAGCAGTGCACCTCGTCGCCGCAAGAGCCATTAGCTAATGGCATTCTAGCTTCTAACTTAACTTGCTCGTTTAGACCCCCGCCCAACCTCCCCTTGGTAAGGGAGAGGTCTAGTTGTTAGCGCAAACCGACAACATCATTTACAAGTCGAGTTTAACTAGCTGAAAATCAAATGCCGAACGGTTCTTTGACGTCGCACACCTAAATCCGCGTAAGAGCTATTATCGAACTTCATAACACAAACAATTCAACACACCTTACACTTGACCGGTAAGGTGTGTTGAATATAGCCCGAGTTAAATGACGTATTTGAACCCCAATGACGTCATTAGTAGAAGCATAGAAACACTTAAAGTTCGACGAACCACCTTTGGACCATATTTCAATGTGGAATGGCTACCCAGATGATTACCCGCCAAGTTGGCCAGCACCAACGGAATAGCCAATATATACAAAATTTTCCCTGCCAAAACAAAGGCAACTAATGCGCCAATATTTGATGAAAAGTTAAACAGTTTTGAGTTTGCAGACGCAGCAACTAGATCAAAGCGTAGAATAAAATGTAACGCTAAAATTAGGAAGCTACCTGTTCCAGGTCCGAAAAAACCATCGTAAAAACCAATGACAAAGACAGTCGCAGGAACACCAATATAGAGTTTGAAACTAGAGAAATGCTGCTCTCCTTCATGCACATGTTTTTTAGGTATGAAGGATAAAATAATACCTAATGGCATTAACGCTAAAATGATTTTACCGACGGTATTAGGGTCAAAGTAAAGAATCATTTCTGCACCGATGTAGGCTCCAACTAACCCCGCTGGAATTCCAGCCATGACCGCTTTCCAAATAACTTTTTTGTTTTTAACAAAGTTACGGATTGCGGCAATGGTACCAAGTGTGCTCACAATTTTTTCTTGCCCTAAGGCAACTTGTGGTGGTAGTCCTGCTAGAATAAAAGACGGCACTAAGATTAAACCGCCGCCTCCAGCAACACTGTCAATGAAACCCGCAGCAAAGGCAGATGCAACTAATGCCAATATCACCCATAATGACAAATCAATATTTATCCATTCCATCGTGTTATTCCCTAAAGTGTTTTGTTACAGGTATTAATCGCTTTGACTAGAACCGAGGTATCCATGCGCCCCAAACCCTGCTTTTGAAGGTTTGCATAATATTGGTCTACCTCATTCGTCATTTTCAAATTGAGTTTGTGGTTCTTTGCCTCGTCAAGGCAAATACCTAGGTCTTTTCGCATCCAATCAATAGCAAAGCCGAAATCAAATTCGTCTTTTGCCATAGTTTCTAAGCGATTGGCCATCTGCCATGAACCCGCAGCACCATGCTGCAAGGTTTGCACGACTTGAGGAATATCAAGATGGGATGCTTCAGCAAGCATTAAAGCTTCACTCAAACCTTGCAGTACACCAGCAATACAAATTTGATTAACCATCTTGCAGCGTTGTCCCTGCCCTGCAACACCCATAAGCTGTATTTGCTTTGCGTAGCAATTCATTGCAATACTTGCTTTGTCAAAAGGAGATTGATCGCCACCACACATGATGGTCAATAAACCATTTTCGGCTCCCGCTTGACCTCCAGATACAGGTGCGTCGACAAAGTGAACGTTATTATTTTTGCAACTTGAGTAGAGCTCTTCGGCCAAGAGTGCTGACGTTGTCGTGTGATCAACTAAAATACTACCTTGCTTCATGCTTGATAATACTCCAGTTTCCCCATGTATTACGCTTCGCACATCATCATCGTTGCCCACACAAACGCAAACGATGTCCGCATTTTTGGCCGCTTGTGCAGGCGTTGTTTCCATGTTTCCCGAAAACTCATCTACCCATTTTTTAGCTTTTGCACTAGAGCGGTTATACACAGTGATTGAATGTCCTGCTTTTGCCAAATGGCCTGCCATTGGGTAACCCATTACACCTAAACCAATGAATGTAATTTTAAGCTTGTTCATATAGGCCTCTCTTTAGTCCTGTCCAATGTGTGAAAATGTATTAACGGGGATGATACGATCCAGTGATTGCGCACCAAAAAGTCGTATTAGCCACCTATCAGACCCATCATTTCTAGCTTGATAAGCTTCTCTTCGATGAAGCGTTCTTTGATTCTTTATTAGCAGCATATCTCCAGGGCAAAATACGGTAGTTATTTGGTTAGTCTGCTTTTCTAATTCTGCTTCTAACATCAGTAGCGCCGCAGCTGCTTTTGGCGTTAGTGGAGAAATATTTTCTTTATCGTATCGGCAATAGGGGATGTTGTTTTCATCATATGTGAGTATTGGTAAGCGGCTACTTTGACCTATATCAAAAGAGGCTGGGCGTTCAACCATATACTCATCTGTACAGAGTGTTTGAATAACAGCTCGATTAAGATTCGCTAGAACATTATCTAATATGACAATGGAGGATTTAACTTTTAAGTCACTCCGTATTGCCATCAATGACAAAAGCTCTGGGCAAGCTGATTTATCAACAATTGGTTCGGGTGACAGAGGTAAATCTGGGTTATCTACATGGAAGCCGAAGGTCAGATCTGACCCATGGGATGACTTTTGACCTTTCCCTTGTTTAGCAGGTACAACATGTCTAAAAAGTTTCCCATTATTCTCATTTTTATAGGCTATGGGAGAATACCCAGCCAAATGGTATATGCCAATATGTAAGGCATTCGCTAATACTAGATTTTTGTTTTCGGTAAAACCATCATATGGTGTAGGAGGAATCAGTCCTCCAAGAGGCAACCCCCTGATGATTAACGCTGCTTCTGAATTATTTTGTGCAAAATCTTCAATACTCTTTACTGCCTGAACAGGAAGGCTTTTTCTTAGTTGATTACCAATCCACTCGGCACTATTTATAAAGTCAATATCTTCATTGATATTAAGAGAGCTCAACCTACTTAAGAGTTCCTGTGCTGAGCTATAAGTAATATGGCACTCAGAAATATCATGATAGCTTAGCTCTAAAGAGTCGCGATGTTGTTGTCTGTGCATTTTTACAAAATCCTTTAACGCAATGTTTGTCCAGTGCCGAGGATAATATTCCACACCAATAACATATGTCAATTTTTTATTTTTATTAAATTGACATACCGCATATAACATATAGCAATTTTAATTATCTTTTATTAAACTACCTTAAAATTACCAAAGAGGTTGTTATTACGTGTCTGAATCGAAATATTATGAGATTGCTCGTGAGCTTGAAAAGCTAATTGATGTAGGTCATTACCCAGAAGGGAGTAAGTTGCCCACGCATAGAGAGTTAGCGAAAGAGTATTCCACTACGGCGGTAACGGTTGCGAAGGCGTATAAGTTGCTAGCAGAGCAAGGCGATATTGAGTCCTTTGTTGGGCGTGGGAGTTTCGTTAAAAGTAAATCTCATTTAAAACAGGCCATTCATTCCCAACATGTTGAAAATGAATGGAATTTTTCGATTCTTCAGCCTTGTTTCAGTCATCATCTTGATGCACTTTATCGCCAACTAGGGCAATGTGTCAGAGAGCCGTTTTCACCTTCTTTGTTTGGTTATATTGAAGACACTGGCTGTTTAAATCATAAAGAATGTGGCATGAAATGGATGCAACATTATGGGCTTCAAGTTAGGTCACCTGAACAAGTGTTGCTTACTAACGGCGCTCAACATGCCCTCTCAACACTTATTGAATTGTATTCAAAACCCGGTGATTGTATTGCGGTTGAAGCTTTAACCTATCCCGGTTTAACGTCAATTATCAAGGCATTGGGTAGACGAGCTATTGGCGTTGAGATGGATGAACTGGGAATGACTCCTAGTAGCTTAGATAGCATCTGTTTGAGTGAAAACCCAAGCTTGGTGATTGCTGTGCCTTCTCATCAAAACCCAACCGCTATTACCATGCCACTTCAGCGTCGTAAAGAGATAGCGAATATTGTTCAAAAACATACTGTTTGGTTATTGGAAGATGATTTATACAGCTTTCTAAATACTGACGTGATTGCGCCCATTAGTAATTTTGTACCAGAGAAAAGCTTCTATATTACTAGTTTATCTAAAGCGATAAGCCCAGGTATGCGTTGTGGTTTTGTGAAGGTTCCACAAAGTCAAGTACAACGCTTATCCTCCTATATTCGTACTATGGTATGGCATATTTCCCCAATTACTTTCGAAGTATCGGCTCGACTAATTCAATCGGGGGCGGCATTCAAGTTGGCAGAGAGCCAGAAAATGATTGCAACACACAGGCAAGCATTAGCCCGAGATATTCTAGACAGTGAAATACTATCCTCCCAAAACTCTAGTTATCATATTTGGTTAACGCTCCCCGATGAGTGGGAAGCTCATGAATTTAGTATGACGGCAAAAGAACGTGGAATGATGGTGAGTGAAGGGCATTTTTTTCATTATGATGACAAAGCGATCAATGCAGTTCGCCTTTCTCTGATGGCGATTCCCGAAGAGCAACATTTAATAGAAGGACTGCATTCGTTGAAAAGGTTGCTAGATCAACGTCGCACCAGCTAAAAAAATTGGAATCAGGTTGAAACAACATCGGTTATTTCTAAGCAGCGAATTCAATGGCGAGCTTATAACAAAATCCATAGCCCCCCTACCGCTTAGTTAAAGAGGGAGTAAATAATTGTTAGTGCTTCAAAGGCTTACGCCTAATCGCCACAAGATCCATTAAGACCCTCGATTAGACCCCCACCCAACCTCCCCCTTAAGCAAGGGGGAGGTGCCAAACATCATACTAAGCTGCGTGTACGGCAGCGATCTAATCACAACCAAACTCATGGTTCCCTCCCCTTACCAAGGGGAGGGTTAGGGAGGGGTCTAGATTTATACAAACCGACAACATCATTTACACGCTCAGTTTACCTAGCCGACAATCAAATAATAGCGACGGTTTTGATATTGGCCCAAACACTTTGACCAATCTGCAAGTTAAGCCTTTGGCAGGAATAACGGGTAATGTGCGCAAGAAGAAAGCTATCGCCCATTTTAAGTTTTAAGGTGACGTAACCCTGCAGACCCTCATCATTCATATCCTGTATTTGGGCTTGCAGTTGATTCAAGAAGCTTGAATCAGTGTGATACGACAAAGACACACTGATGTCTTTCGCCAATATACGCGCCCTTGCGGATTGACCTTGCTCTAGACCTACGCTGTTTATTTTCAGCTTACCGCCATCGAATTGAAGATGCGCAAGCTGCCATGCGTGTTCGATGTCGGTAATTCGACCTTCTAAAATGACACTGGCATCTTTTCCTAGCAGTTTATCGGTTGTTAATGAGGAAAAAACATCGGTCACCGCGCCATGCTGAACGACTCGCCCTTTTTCCATCAAGATGACATCGTCTGCGATTCGAGAGACTTCCTCTAACGAATGCGTAACGTATAAAACCGGAATCGAAAGCGCTCGTTTTAGCCTGTTTAAATAATCCAAAATGCTGTCTTTACGTGTGCTGTCCAACGACGCCAACGGTTCATCCATCAGGAGAATATCGGGTTCGGTCATCAAAGCACGTACAATCGCGACACGCTGAGCTTCACCACCCGATAGCTCTGCGGTAGAAGCATTAAGCAAAGGGCGAATGTCAGTAAGGTCTATAAGATGATCAACCTGCTCTTGCGCGATTTGTTTCTTCGCTCTCTTTCGGGCGTAGTTCAAATTGCCTTCAACGGTTAAATGCGGAAAGAGATTTGCTTGCTGAAAAACATAGCCAATTGAGCGTTGGTGTGGTGCAAAACAAACACCCTCATCTTGCCAGATATTCCCGTTAATACTTACTTTCCCAACGGCTTTATCTAACCCTGCAATACAGCGTAGCAAGGTGGTTTTTCCACAACCGGATTCACCAAAAACGGCAGTAATGCCTTGCGTATTCAACGCAAGCTCTACCTCTAACTGAAAGCGTTCGGATCTCTCTAACGATAAGCGAATAGAACTTTGTCGGGTCATAAAGCGCCCTTATTGCGACTCGAAAGCTTGCGGTTCATTTGCTTGCCGTTCATCTGAGAATAGACGAGCAACAGAACCACAAACGAAAACAGCAACATGCCCAGCGATAAAGTGTGCGCCTGAGCGTAGTTTAAGGCTTCCACATGTTCGTAGATTTTCACCGAGATCAGTTGGGTTTCTCCCGGAATATTACCGCCGATCATCAATACGACGCCAAACTCCCCAATAGTATGCGCAAAGCCCAACACGGTCGCCGTGATGTAACCGACTTTTGACAAAGGAATCACCACGGTAAAGAATCGATCCAATGGGCTAGCACCCAAAGTTGCCGCTGCTTCGAGAGATTCCTCCTGAATCGATTCCATCGCATTTTGTAAGGGCTGCACCACAAAAGGAAGAGAGTAAATAACCGACGCCACCACCAGCCCCCAAAAGGTAAAAGGCAAGGTGCCAAGCCCCAAGGTTTGAGTCAACTGCCCCAGCGTACCTTGTGGTCCAAACGCCACCAGCAAATAAAAGCCCAACACTGTCGGCGGTAAAACAAGCGGCAACGCAACCACTGCGGCAACGACGCCTCGCAATCGCGACGAGGTGCGCGCAAGCCACCAAGCGACGGGCGTGCCTATCACTAACAGTATAAGGGTGACCAGAAACGCAAGTTTAATGGTAAGCCAAATGGCGCTTAGGTCGCTGCTGTCTAACATTTTGATTTATCAACGTTAATTATTTATGTGAGTGTTTTCTAAAACTCAGATAATTAGTATAAAGATCTGACTAGGGAATGATAGACAAATGCCCTCTCTTCGATACAAGAATACATTCGTTACCGTTAAGACTATACGCTACGGGCTTAGGTATCCATGAGCCTCGATCACCTCTTTGACACTTGGCGCTTTGAGATAATCCGTAAACTGCTTTGCGGCATCTAAATGATGGCTCGATTCCACAATAACGGCGTCTTGCTTTATAGGCAAATACAGGGACATTGGGATTTTCCAAACGGTGTTGCTAGGTTGCTTTGTGACTTGAGACAAGGCGACAAAACCAAGTTCGGCGTTACCAGACGCGATGTATTGATAGGTTTGGTTGATGTTTTCGCCCGTTACGAGTTTGGTCTGTATTTGCTCTGTTAACGAGCCATTCTGCACGAGCGCTCGTATGACTTGCTCCGCGGCTGCGCCGTAAGGTGCTAGTTTTGGGTTGGCAATGGCCAATTTATTGAACTTTTGGCTCATTACTATTTGTTTTGGTGTGTTCGACTCATCGGTCAAGCGCGGTGCGAATAACGCAAGTTGTCCTTGAGCATAGGTGAACTGACTATCACGAACGGCCAAGCTTTCCGCTATTAGCCGATTGGGTTTATCTTGATCAGCTGAAAGGAAAACATCAAACGGCGCACCGTGGCGAATCTGAGCGTAGATTTTGCCCGATGAACCATAGGATACTCTGACCTTGTGTGAGGTTTGCGCTTCGAAGCCTTTGACGATACTGGGCATAATAGAGGTAAAGTTTGAGGCGACCGCAACATTTAAAGTATCTGCCCATGTCACACTGGATAAACCTAAGCCAAAGATCGCCAGCGTACTGCATTTTTTCCAGTTACGGATTTTCCACTGAAGGTTTTTAAACACGTTCGATTGCGCTCCTTTATCCGCCCGTATGTCCACCTCTTTATCCACCCCTTTATCCGCTTAGACACGCAATAAGTTTGCGAAAAATGTCATCAATGTTAGCCTTAAAAGATAAATTAAAACAATCTGTTTCAGTTCATTATTTGTCATCGGAGTCTCAATGACATCAAAGGATACCTTAGAAACATCAAGCGTCACATTGCCCTCTGTTATTGCGGGGCCCATTCTACGAAAGCTCGATTCGCAGTCGGCAACTTTTTGGCTGGCGTGTTCAGAACACTTCGATGTCCGCTTTGATTGCTTTTTAGGCGACGGCTTTTTAGAAGACCGTTTTTCAGGTCATCCAAGCAATGAACCCAATACGCGCGTCGAGACAACTCAACAAAATCACCTAATTAAACTGAGTGATTCGCTTTGGGTCATGTTGGTAACGGTCGAATTTCAGACACCTCTGCAACCCAACACCGCCATTACATACGAAGTAACCTTATCGAAAAACAATACCAATACAGCGGGTGAGATTCCGTTTTCAATTCCATTTTCAGAGTGGGGAAAACCACTGTGTTACGCTCAAGAAGAGCGACCTTCGTTTGTATTTAAACCCAAGGTCGACAATGTGCTGCACGGTTCTTGTCGTAAACCTCATCATCGAAACGCCATCGATTCAATCAATGTAGATTGCGGTGACGGTTTGGCGGTCGCTGACGATCATCTGGCCTCGATCATGGAACAGATCGGCTTCGTAAAGGCCGATTCTACAAAAGCCAGCCCCGTTAAAAAATGGCCAAGTGCCTTGGTCATGTCAGGGGATCAAATCTACGCCGATGACGTCGCTGGGCCAATCTTGAATGCCATTCATCAGGTGATTGCATTGCTCGGTCTCCCGAGCGAGTCGTTACCAACAAGCGATGCAAATAAAACATTTGAAGCCTTGCATACACGCATTGACCTTTACTACCAACGCGAGTCTGTCTTGCCTATGACAGATCTATCGGACGAGGTTAAAAAACAGTTCTTCTTCGGGGGCAAAAAGCCGATATTCACCAGTAGCACGGCGCACAATCATTTAATGAGTTTCAGTGAAATGGTGGCGATGTATTTATTGGTTTGGTCACCTGAACTGTGGCCATTTTTAGACCTCGAAGCGCCCGCTGAGTTGCGCCCTGAAACGCGCGACCAATATCATCACGAGTTAGAAAGCATCAACTGCTTTGTCGAACACCTACCAAAAGCACGTCGTGTTATGGCACATTTACCTACCGCTATGATGTTTGACGATCACGACATTACCGATGATTGGAACCTCACCGCAGGTTGGGAACAAGCCGCTTATGAGCACCCTGTTTCAAAGCGGATTATTGGTAATGGGCTAATGGCGTACTTTCTATTTCAAGGCTGGGGCAATAACCCAACTCAGTTCGACCAAGCCTTTATCAAAACATACCAGACCGCCATTGAGGAACTGGGGACGCAAACGCACGACGATGTGATTCAGACATTAATACGGTATGACCGCTGGCACTATGTTTGGGAAACCAGCCCTGCTTTGGTGGTGTTGGATACTCGAACACACCGTTGGCGCTCAGAAAGCAACCTAAACAAACCCTCTGGTCTTATGGATTGGGAAGCACTCACTGACTTGCAAAGTGAGTTAATAAACCGAGACAGCGTGTTACTTGTCTCCCCTGCCCCCATCTTTGGGGTTAAGCTCATTGAGGCGATTCAAAAGGTGTTTACCTTATGCGGTAAACCTCTATTAGTGGACGCTGAGAACTGGATGGCGCACTCTGGCTCAGCACACACGTTAATGAACTTATTTCGTCACCCGAAAACCCCGAAAAACTTTGTGATTCTCTCTGGCGATGTCCATTACTCGTTTGCGTACCACGTGGAAGTGAAAGGGCAATCGAGCAGTCCGAATGTTTGGCAGATTACCAGCAGCGGTCTTCGCAACGAGTTTCCAGATACGCTATTAACTTGGTTTGATCGATTAAATCGTTGGCTCTACGCACCTTGGTCGCCACTTAACCTGTTTACCAAACGGCGGGGAATGTGGGTGGCACCTTGTAAACCCGACAAGCGAGACAAGGGCGAGCGATTACTAAATGGGGCGGGCATCGGTTTTGTTAGATTGGACGGTGATGGCGCGCCAAAAGAGATTGCACAGCTGTTACCAAAAGGGGAAAAGGTCAGATTCCTCAAAAGCGATGACGATCGACAATTCGAGTAACCTGACCTTTTCTGGCAGGACGTAGTTAACGACAACCTGCCGGGTCATTCAGGAAAAGCGGAGAAGGGGTAAAACCGCTTGCTTACCAAGGTGGGTTTAGGTCGACGCGATAAACTCACCATCAGTAGAGAACAACCAGGTTTTGTCACCACTCGGACCTTCTGTAACGTAAATCTTGGCGTAGCCATCCAATGAGCCGAGTCGACGTTCTGGCAACCAGCGGGACTGACCGTACTCGTTTACAAAAGAACCGGAGGTAGTGAACACTTTAATCGAACGAGTTCCACTGTTTAGAACGTGAATTTGATTGTACTCGTCGATTGTAATGCTTTTCGGACCATTTAATTCAGCAGGTAATTGCCAACCAAAATGACCAATCGTTGATACGATATTACCCTGCGAATCTAGCCAAGTAATTTCATGCTTACCACTACTCAAGACAAACACATTGCCGTAACTGTCAATCGCAAAGTCTTTCACTTGTAACGAATCAGGCAGTGAAATGGTGTTCAATGGGTAGCCATTAGCATCAAATACACGAATAACTGATTCAAGTTCATATTTTATATACAGGTTTGCGTTGTAACGTCTGGCAACCATAGCCTTCATAGGCAACGTAACCTGAGCCCCATCAAACCGCACGGTCGAAACATCACGCGCCGCAAGTACCAAAGAGCTCAATTGCGCACTGGTTAAGCGTGTCAGCTCTTCTACTGACCCGCCGATCTCTGATAAATCAGAAGAAAACGCGATATTCGTCATCCCCAGTGAAGCCGCAACACCTAATCCCGTAACCAACGCCTGACGACGATTCATAAGCAATTCCTTAAAATCCATTAATCGTAATAACAAAATACTGACTATTAGTTAACACAAAATACAAAATAATTACAACTACACTACGTTACACCTACATAAGTTAACGATTTATGAAATTTATGATTTTCTTAATAGCTGCTGTTTAAAAAGCTGAAAAGTAGAACGCTAAGACTGGGCCGTTATTTAATTGGAAGTATCAGCTTTGAGCCGCTTTGAGTTTGGGGAGAGACTTCGTAAACACATCACTATAAAGAGGCCAGCAAAACCATGGCAGCGAAAGTAAAGAACTTAGGAAGGAAAAAGCCTAGAGCGCGCAGCTCAATATCGTTTACTGATCGAAATGCTTCATCCAAGTTTGCAGGTGATTGAGAAGTGCCAAGGGTGCTTCGGTAAGTTGTCTGCCGATTCGAGTGACTAAGTGAATTTCACCAGACGACAGGATCGGGTCGACAATAGGTAACGATATAAGGTGCCCATCCGTCACTTCACGTCTAACAATGAACTCCGGCAAAATAGTCACGCCCATATCGGAGCGAACAAACTCTTTTAGAATAGACATTGAGTTCACGGTAATACACGGGGAGAATCGTACTCGATGCTTAAACTCTGCAACTGCGATAAGCTGACGAATACCAAATTCCTTTTCTTGCAGGGCAATTTGATAAGGAAGAATTTCCTCCAGCTCAATGGGACGATTTAGTTTTGTTAAAGGATGATCGGGTGGCACAATCGCACACAAAGGGTGACTGGATATTTGATGTGAGCGCAGTTTTTCATTGTGTGGTGGGTGAAATAAAACGCCAATGTGCGCCTCGTCTTCATGCACTCTACGAATAAGCTCATTGGTTCCAGCAATATGTATGGATAAAGTTAGATTAGGGTAGGCCTTCTGAAACTCTGGCAAAGCACGAGACATGACCTCACCGATAAAGCCCTCCCCCAGCGCTAAAGAAACATGCCCTGATTTAAGCCCTTGTAAGGATTCAATGTCGGCAAGGCAAGCTTCTTTGTGAGAGGTTGTTTCTCGATAATAGCGAAGTAATACCCGCCCTGCTTCTGTCGCACACACGCCTTTACGATTTCGTTCTATTAAGATGCACGCCAGTTCCTCTTCTAACTGAGTAATCTGTCGACTCACCGCTGACGGTGCAACGTCAAGTTTATCTGCGGCGGCACGTATGGTTCCAAGTGTCACTGCCTCATAGAAATACATGACGCGTTTATCATTAATATCCTTCATAGCGTTCTCTGTTCTTAGGCTTCTGTTCTTAGGCTTCTGTTCTTAGGCTTCCGCCCTTACGCCTCTGCTTTCTTTACTAAAAAAGCAGAGGACAAAAAATAGTCGTCGTGCAAATAGTCGAGCAATGGTCTCTACTATTATTTTCAGATCTTATTTTATTCTCTAGGAACCACAAGTAGGAGCCACAAGCCTTTCAACCAAAGAACACCAGAAGCGAACGCCCGTTTCAATAACATCATCGTTAAAGTCGTAATAGGGGTTATGAAGTGAAACGACATCCTCGTCTTTTTTATCCACACCTAACCAAAAATAGGCACCGGGGCGCTCTTGTAACATAAACGAGAAATCTTCCGATGCCATAGAAGGGTCGAGGTTAAAATGCACCTTCTCTTCACCAACTAGAGATTTAGCGTTTTGATAAATAATTTGAGCATGTTCCTTATGATTCTCCGTCACTGGGTAGCCTTTTCGGTACACCAACGTCACCTTCACACCCTTATTGGCACTGTTTACACCCTTGATATATTCATGCATCAATTCCTCAACACGAACGCGTGTTTCAGGGGCTAAACATCGAACACAGCCCGTTAAACTCGCTACTTCTGGAATCACATTAAAGGCATCACCACTGTGAAACGTTGTCACGCTAACAACAGCCGATTCTAGTGGCGATATACGTCGGGAAACGATGGTTTGCAGATCAAGAACCAGTTCAGAAGCGGAAATAATCGGGTCTATCCCTAAATGAGGCATTGCAGCATGACACCCTTTGCCTTCTATGGTGATCTCAAACGTATCCACCGACGCCATAATAGCGCCCTCATTCACCGCAATATTGCCAGCGGGTAATCCAGGCCAGTTATGCAACCCATAGACTGCGTCCATGTTAAATCGCTCAAACAAGCCATCATCGATCATCTTCTGCGCACCCGCAGCCCCTTCTTCAGCAGGTTGAAAGATGAAATAGACAGTGCCATTGAAAGGCTTATATTGGGCTAAATATTTCGCAGCGCCGAGCAGCATGGCGGTATGCCCGTCATGACCACAAGCGTGCATGCAACCGTCATGTTGAGATTTGTGAGAACACTCCCCAAGTTCTTTCATTGGTAAGGCATCCATATCCGCTCGTAAGCCGATACAAGGCCCCTTACCATTCTTTAAAACCCCGACAACACCGGTTTCTCCAATCCCTTCGAAGACGTCATCTAACTGAAATTCTCGCAGCAGGGCGGCGACCTTCTGAGACGTTTTATGCTCCTCAAACGCAAGTTCGGGGTGTTGATGGATCTCTTTTCTCCATTTGGTTACTTCCAATATAAGATCGTTAAACTGCATAATGTATTTACCCTAAGTTGGCGCCATAACCAAAGTTCATTGCTGGCGCTCTCGCGGTTTCAACCCAAACGCTCTTTACTTCGCTGTACTCTCGTAAAGCATCAATACCAGAAGAGCGCCCATAGCCACTGTCGCCAAAGCCTCCAAAAGGAGAAGCAACGTTGATCGTTTTGTAACTGTTAATCCAGAATGTTCCCGCATTAACCTGATCAGCAATACGATGAGCACGACCGACATCTTTCGTCCATACGGCACCAGCAAGACCAAAGCGACTATCGTTTGCAATGGCAATAGCATCATCTTCGTCTTTAAATGGAATAGCAACCACAACAGGACCAAAAATCTCTTCTTGCGCACATTCCATCGCATTCGTCCCTTTCAGTACAGTCGGGTTTACGTAAAATCCAGCTTTATCCGGAACACTTGGCAGACCGTTATCAACCACTTCAGCGCCTTCCGCTTTCGCAATATCGATCATCTTAGTCACGTGCGCATATTGCTTAGCATTGTGAATCGGCCCAACTTGCGTATCAGCAGAATGAGGGTTACCAATGTTGAAGTTCTTCGCTGCATTAGCAACCGCCTCACAGAAGCGATCATAAATGGATTCTTGCACCAACAATCGAGAACCAGACACGCAACTTTGGCCCGCACCCGCAAAAATAGCAGCCTGAGCACCACGTACGGCAAGATCAAGATCCGCATCGTCAAACACAATGTTGGCAGATTTACCGCCCAACTCCAACACGCATGGAATACCACGTTCGGCAGACGAGACGGCAATCTTCTTACCCGTTACTGGCGAACCTACGAACACCACTTTGCGAATATCCGCAGTTTGAATCGCCATCTGACCCGCTGTGTGACCATAGCCTGCGATCACGTTGATCAAACCTTTTGTAAGGCCCGCTTGTTCTGCAAGCGCAGCAACAAGAATAGAAGACACAGGCGTTAACTCTGAAGGTTTCAAAATGACACTGTTTCCAGCAGCAATGGCAGGCGCAAGCTGCCAACCGCACGTGAATATAGGTGCGTTCCACGGTGTAATCTGTAAAACCGTCCCCAGTGGCTCGTACTTCACGTAGTTTAAGTGTGACGTTGGTACAGGAATCACCTCACCGTGCAGCTTGTCTGTCCAACCGGCATAGTATTCAAACATTTCTGCCACTTTAGAGACTTCTACTTTTGCATCGCGAATCGGTTTGTTAGAGGAGTAAGCCTCAACAACAGCAAGGTCGTCTAGGTTTTCACGAAGTTTAGCACCGATACGAAACATAACCTGACCGCGTGCCTGAGCCGTCCGCCCCCACCATTCTTTACGTGCTGCTTTTGCGGCTTTGTTCGCCATATCAATGATGTCTGCGCCCGCATCTGGGTAGCTTAATAGCTCACTTTCATCGTGCGCATTTTGGATAACCACTTTGTCGCCATTGCCAGAAACAAACTCACCGCCAACGAAGTTTTTTACCGTCGCTACATCGTCCCAGTATTTGCTGATTACAGCATTATATTGTTCTTTCATTGCTATTTTTCCTCTCCGAAAAGCGCAGGATTTGTACATTTTGCGATGGCGCAAAAGTCGTCTGAATCCTCAACCTGATCCACGCTTGCACGCCAAAGTTCTGCAGTCTTTTGAGCCATAGGCAGATCCAGCCCAAGAGATTCCACCAAATCTTTCGCCAGCCCCACATCTTTACGCATTAGCGCCATAGTGAAACCAGAGTTGTATGCTTTGTTCATCACCCAATTAGGGAACATGACCTGACTCGCTGCACTGCCTCCTGAGCCTGCACTAATCGCTTGCAATGCTTGCTCTGGATCAAGACCCGCTTTCTCAGCCATCGTTAGGGCTTCTGCTGTCGTAATAAGATGAGCGGCAGCTAAGAGGTTATTGGCAATTTTAGCGATGTTACCCGCGCCCACCTCGCCAACATGAATACGGACACGCGTCATTGCTTCTAGCACCGGAAGAACATGCTCGTAGGTCGCTTTCTTTCCTCCCACTACCATACTCATCGTTCCTGACGCTGCGCCAGCCGGGCCACCAGACACAGGGGCATCGACAAACTCAACACCCAATGATTCAAGTTCCTGCGCGACCTTACGGCTAGTTTCGGCCACGGATGTTGTCGTATCGATAATAGTCGTTCCTTGATTAAGAACGGCTTTCAAACCGTTTTCACCAAGGCAAACCGCTTCAACGTGCTCCGCTTTTGGAAGAGATAGAATGATAGTTGAGCACTTTTTAGCCAACTCTAAAACGTCATTTTCAGGAAGGATACCTTGCTCACTGGCGAGCTGACGCACATCGGCGGATAAGTCAAAGCCGTATACTGTAAATTCTTTTTTTACCAGAGTCGCAGCCATGTTGCGCCCCATGTTTCCTAAACCAATGACACCAATTACGTGTTGCATAAATAGATACCTACAGACTCATTTGATGCTTTTATGATGGCAGTTGTTACGATTTTTAAAATAACAAGAGAGGAAGATTATCGTTGCCATAAAAGCAACAAATGAGAGAAATTGATTTAAATTACAGAACAGCGTCCCTGCTTATTCTGAATAATTAAGTGCATTTTTAACCTTAGTGGACGTCTCTTTAAAGGTTATAGAAATGCGTCTGCTACCAGTGCAGATCCGACATAAGTGCCTGTAAAAACCAGTAGTGAGATCACCACAATTTTAACGCCAGATCGCTTGAATACGGCTACTTCCATTTTCGAAATCGCCATCGCGGCATACGCAAGCACAGGCGTCACAATGGAAAGAAAGTTCAGCTCTTTTAACTCACCTAGAATGAAACCGGATAAAGGCGACGCAGGAATCGTCAGCAATACACTGATAAGAGACACCCAAGCAACGGTCGGAAAACGAATTGGAACGTACTTAGTTAATAGCAGCCCAATGAAAATCATCGCGTACAAAATCAACATAGCAGGCAAAGCTTGCAGAGGATTAACCCCAGTCCCCGCCCAGTTGGCAAACAAGCTGACGAATGAAACAGCCACTAAAGTCAAAGCACTTTCTTTCAGATTCAGCGTCACTTCTTCTGGCATTTCACTGCCGTTACGATTAACAGATTGATCAAGCATTTTTACTTACCTCATCCGAAGATTGGTCTGCTTTCGATTGTGTGTCCAAAGCCCGTGTTTGTTGACTGGAAAGCTTCTTGTAAAACCATTCCGCAAAGGGCAAAGCAACAAATATCGCAATATAAAGGCCCGTCGCATTGGTAAGGAGATTACTCGCTCCCGCAAACGCTAAAATCTCTTCTTTCATATCTGGAATTGACGCTGCCAAGCTACCAGAGCAAGCCGCCGTCATACTGCCACTGCCTACACCACAGGCCATCGCTAACGCTCGAATATCAATCCACCCTGTCGATGCAAGAAAACCAGCAAGAAGTGCAAAATATAACGTACCGAATAATGTACCCATGACGTAGACACCCATCACACCAATCCCCTCACTGCTCTTAAGACCATAACGGTCAGAGATCAGCGCGATATTTGGCTCTCGTGCGATAGAATACGTTGCTCCTATTGCCTCACGCCCCATTTTGAAAACCAATACCGCAATAGGCATTGCAATCAACATTGTGCCTAGGTTACCCAACTCTTGCAGAACCATAGCCGCACCAGCATCCATAATCTTTGGAATAGCAGGGCCGATTAATGTGCCGAACTTAGCAATGAAAGGAAGAATTGCGATACTAATGATGGGCGCAGCAATTGCCGCGTTCTTTTTATTAATGACTTTTTGAGCTGATCCAATAATGTTTGGATTTAGAAAAAGACAAAAAATAAATGAGTAAAATAACGGCAAAAACAGAAGTTTTGCGTTGGCAATGGGGATGCTCTGAATACCTATCCACTCCGCAATAGCGGAAAAAAGAATAACGATTAAGTGCAATCTCCAGTTTAATAATAATGATATTGGGGATTGTGCGTTCATTTTGTGACTCCAGTTGTTTCAACTTGATGACACTTTCATAGAACGCTTTTTTCGGTTGTCTTTTAAGGGCATCGGTGTTGCCTAAAAAGCAACATAGAATCCCGACTTCTAATAATCAGAGAATACACCCCCTTGCACCTAGCGCGTATATTTGCACCATCACAGCACACACGCTCAGTTTTATTTTCGTTCTCACCTGTTTCCTTAAATAGAAGGAAACATTTCGCACTTAAAAACAGAAGGTTTCTCGCACTAAAAAGAAGCATAAGGACAGTTTATCATTGCTGAAAAAATAGACGCCCAATCCATTTAGCATGGCTTAACGTTCGAAAAAGTTCTACTTATACAATTTCATATAACAAAAAGGTCTTACGACACGACGCTAATCACGTCTAAAAGGTCTGATTGGGAAATAGAAAAGCCCAAATTGCTATGGGCTTTTCTGGGCTTTTTACGATCCACTTAGAATGATAAACGCTAGACGATAAACAAACGCCTAGAGATGTTCAGGACGTTTCGGGAACAAGCGACGCACCACAACGAAAAACAAAGGTACAAAGAAAATCGCCAATAACGTCGCGGTTAAGGTACCCCCAACGATGCCTGAACCGATGGAAATACGACTGTTCGCCCCAGCTCCAGTCGAAAGAGCAAGCGGTAAAGTACCAACGATAAACGCCAACGAGGTCATGATAATTGGACGTAATCGCAAGGTTGCGCCTTCTTTGGCCGCTTCCCATACTGTTGCGCCACGTCGATACGCTTCTTCGGCAAACTCGACAATCAAGATCGCATTTTTTGAAGACAACCCGATCGTAGTCAAAAGCGCGACTTGAAAATACACATCATTTTCCAAGCCTCTTAGATACGCCGCAGCCGCAGTACCAAGCACCCCTAACGGAATCACCATGATGACCGAGAAGGGAACCGTCCAGCTTTCGTACAAGGCCGCCAAACACAAGAACACAACCAGAATAGAAATGGCGTACAACATCTGTGTTTGCCCACTAGACTGACGCTCTTGATAGGACAATCCACTCCAAGCGTAAGACGCGCCTTTTGGCAACTGATCCGCCAAGTTCTCCATCTCATCCATTGCGGCACCGGAACTCACGCCGTTCGCAGCCGCACCTTGAACTTGATAAGAAGCCAACCCGTTGAAACGAGACAAACTACTCGGTCCGTACGTCCAATTGCTGTCAGAAAAGGCAGAAAATGGCGTCATCGTATTACCGCTACCACGTACATACCAATGCTGTAAGTCATCAGGATCAGAGCGATATTGCGCGTCCCCTTTGATATAGACTTTTTTGACGCGTCCTCGGTCGATAAAGTCGTTTACATAGGATCCTGCCCACGCCGACGAAATGGTTGTGGTTATGTCGCTCATTGACAAACCTAATGCCGAGGCTTTTTCTTGGTCGATGTCTATGTGCAACTGCGGCTTCTCTGTTTGTGATCCCATCCTCACACCTGTCAGAATGCTACTCGCATTGGCATCGGCCAACAGCTTGTCACGCATGGCAATCAAGGTCGCTCGATCCGTATTACCCGATGCTTGAAGCTGGAAGGTAAAACCGTTGCTTTGCCCCAAGCCCATAATCGAAGGTGGGAGCAAGGTGAAAATTTGAGCATCCCTTAGTCCAGCAAAGGCCCCCCAAGAGCGACCCGCAATGGCTTGCGCACTGGCCATTGGATTTTGACGTTCTGACCAATTTTTTAGAAGAACAAACGCCATACCTGCATTTTGTCCACTGCCCATAAAGTTGAAGCCGCTGATGGTAAAAATGTCTTTTACATAGTTACCTTCGGTGTTCAGGAAGTGATCTTCCACCTCATTCATCACATCGCTGGTACGGGTCAATGACGCTCCTTCTGGCAAACTCACCATAACCATGATGTCACCTTGGTCTTCTTGCGGTAAAAAGCCACCAGGAAGATTTCCCATCATTGCCCACAAGCCACCAATGATAATGCCATACAGAACGAGCCAGCGAACTGGCTGTTTCACCACTTTAGCGATACGACCAGAATAACGTCCTGTCGCCCAATCGAAGCTTCGATTGAACAGTCCACCTAAGCCTTTTTTGGCGGCATGATGATTTGGTTTCAATAAAGTCGCACAAAGTGCTGGGGAGAGTGTTAAAGCAACGATAACGGACAATATCATTGAAGACACAATCGTAATGGAAAACTGACGGTAAATAACACCCGTTGATCCACTAAAGAACGCCATGGGTAAAAATACCGCCGATAACACCACAGCAATACCGATTAACGCACTGGTGATTTCTTTCATAGACTTAATCGTCGCTTCGCGGGGAGAGAGCTTGTCTTCCTCCATGACCCGTTCCACGTTCTCGACCACGACGATGGCATCGTCCACCAGCAAGCCGATCGACAACACCATGCCAAACATGGTCAATGTATTGATCGAGTAACCAAAGACTTGCAACACACCGAACGTACCCAACAAAACGACCGGTACGGCAATGGCGGGAATCAAGGTCGCACGCCAGCTTTGCAAGAACACAAACATCACGATCACCACCAAGGCGATGGCTTCGAAAAGTGTTTTAACCACTTCCTCGATGGAGATTTTTATGAACGCGGTATTGTCTTTAGGAAAAGAGATTTTATAACCATCGGGCATGTTACGAGCCAGTTCGGTTAGCTTCGCTTTCACCAATTCCGACGTCGACAATGCGTTCGCGCCCGGCGCCAGCATAACGGCCATACCGGAAGCGGGGTGACGATTTAAACGAGGCACATAGTCGTAACTTTCGCTACCGAGCTCAACCGTCGCGACATTACTCAAACGTACCGTTGCACCATTATCATCGTATTTCAAAATGATATCGCGGAATTCTTGAGGCGTTTGCAGTTTGGATTGTGCCGTGACCGTCACGTTTAACTCTTGCCCCACAGGAGAAGGCCTTTGCCCGAGACTACCCGCCGCAACTTGTGTATTTTGAGCACTGATCGCGGAAGAAACGTCGGAAGGCATTAATCCGTAAGATGCAAGCTTAAGCGGGTCCAACCAAATGCGCATGGCATATTCTGAACCGAATACTTGAACGCTACCCACACCTTCGATTCGGGAGACAGAGTCTTGAATACTGGTAATAAGGTAATCCGATAAATCGCTGGCGGTGTCCGTATCCGTTTCGTCGTACAACGCGGCAATCAATAGAAAGTCACTTTGAGATTTACTGACTGAAACACCTTGTTGCTGAACTGACGTCGGCAAGCTAGAGGTCACTTGCTGAATTTTATTCTGAACTTGGACTTGAGCTGTGTCTGCATCCGTTCCTTGTTCAAACACCACATTGATACTGGCTCGACCTGTCGAACTGCTCGAAGAGGAGAAATACAGCAACCCGTCCAAACCGGTTAACTGTTGTTCTAATATCTGAGTCACACTGTTTTCTACGGTTTCAGCAGACGCCCCAGTGTAAGTAGCACTGATCTTGACGCTTGGTGGCGCGACATTAGGATATTGTGAAATGGGAAGCTGGGTAATGGCAAACGCCCCCGCCAGCATAATAACGATCGATATAACCCAAGCAAAGACCGGACGGTTTATAAAGAATTGCGCTAACATCGCTCTTATTCTCCTTGCGGCTGCGTCGATGTCGCTTCATTTACTGCGACCATAGCACCACTTTGCTTATCCATTTGCAGTTGAACGGCTTTCACCAGACTGCCTGCACGAATTTTTGCGGTTCCCTCAACGACGACCTGATCGCCAGCATTGATGCCCTTAACAACCAACCATTGATTACCCAGCGCACGCTCTGTTGTCAGTACTCGTTTTTCGATTTTGTTTTGCGCGTTTACCACGAAAGCAATGGGCTTTCCTTTTAGGTCACGGCTGACACCTTGTTGAGGGACAAGCAGCGCTTTGGAATGGTCGATGTCATTAATCTTGCCTCGGACAAACATACCCGGTAACAACAAGCCGTCGGGGTTTGGAAACTCTGCTCGCAATGTCACACTGCCCGTTAACTCATCGACGTTTATCTCACGGGCTTTCAATTGCCCAGCATAAGGATAAGTCGAATCATCCTCTAACGTCAGTGAGACTTTTTGCGACCCTATCGTCACATCGTCTTGCAAAAGTAGATTACGGACGCGTAGCTGATCGACACTGGTCTGAGACAAATCAACATAGATAGGATCAAGTGAGCGAACCGTGGTGAGCGTGGTTGATTGTGCGGCCGTCACCAATGCCCCAACGGTGACTTCTGAAATGCCTACTCGACCAGAAATAGGCGATGTGATTTGAGTGTGTTCAAGATCTATTTGAGAGCTTTCTAACGCCGCCTCCGCTTTCTTCTGATTGGCTAATGCTTCTAGATACGCGACTTTCGCGTCATCTAGATTTTGCTGCGATACGTTATTACGCTTTCTCAGTGTTTTATAACGCTCATAGGTTTGCTTCGTCGATGTGTAGCTCGCTTTGGCACTTTCAAGCGACGCTTGCGCCTGCTTTACAGAGGACACATAAGTAGAGTCGTCAATCTCATACAATACATCCCCAGTTTGAACCGTTTGACCTTCTTCAAAGAATCGACGTTCAATAATACCGCCTACCTGAGGTCGGATCTCAGCGACCAAACTGGATTTCGTTCTGCCAGGAAGTTCGGACGTTAATTCAATAGATTGAGGCGTAATTTGCACGACACCAACATCCACCGCCTTTGGTGCGCTCGGCGCTGCTTTACTTCCAACCTTGGCGTCCTTGTCCGTTGAGGACTCTTGGCACCCGACCAAGATCAAAGAAACAGCCAATGCACCTGAGATTAATTTGAATTTTGACAACATGCTCGCTATCTTCCTATCAATGCCGTATGAGAATGAACGTTCATTCTCAATATAATCGAATGCGCTGGATCAAAATACAGAGAAACGTGTAAAAAAATGAAATCTAATAAGTCTTTAGTCGACGAGCCGAACCGTCGAGATGTGATCATCGATGCATTGGTCAAAAATGCTTTAACCAAAGGCTTCCATAAAGCCAGCATGAACGAGGTCGCCAAAACGGCCTCTTTGAGCGTCGGGCAAATATACCGATACTTTGCCCATAAAGATGACATTATCTGTGCTTTAGTAGAGCGCCAAACGCAGACACATTTAACCTACCTCGACGCCTTTCTTGATCAAGAAGAGTGGTTGAATACCTTTTTAGAAACACCGGATAAGGAACTCGTTGATTATCGAATCATCAACGCGGAAATTAACGCCGAAGCGGCCCGTAACCCCAAAATTGCAGAAATTTGCCAACACTCTCACAGAGTATTACGAGAACAGTCACTCACCATCATGAAACAAAAGTATGGCATGTCGCGGGAGCAAGCAGCGCCAAAAGTTGAACTATTGGTAACATTAACAGAGGGGATATTGAATCGCGCTTATTTACATGACGCCCCCTATTCGGACGACTTTGAAACCTTAATGAAAGAAACGCTTTCTTTCATTTTTTCTAATAAATGACTTTACAGCGGACCATTTAGCCACCAGCATAGCAATGAACACGAAAGTACAACCCAACAACTGCCAGCTTGTCATTCTCTCAGAATACCAAAATACAGCAAACACAGCTGTCCAGACAGGTTCTAAGTTCATAATAATGGCCGCATGACTCGCTGACGCCAAACTCATTGCATAGGTTTGCAATAAAAAACGCAGTGTCGTGGCGATGAACACACTCGAAAAGAACCAACCTAATGTTGACAAAGACACGGTGGCTGGCACCTCTTCCGTCAACAAAGAGACCACTAAAATCATCACACCTGTTGCCATCAACTGTACCGCGGTTAACCCAAATGAATTGATCGAGGCCGTCAGCTTAGACAGAAACGTAAATTGCAGCGCTAAAAAGCACGCGGCGACCAAAAAATAAAGTTGAGCAAACTCAAAACCAATCGCTGACTGCACGCTTCCTAAGGACAAACACCCGAGCCCGATAACCGCAATAGGCAACGCAAACCAAATACTTCTTGACGACGAGTCTTTAAAAATAAGCCGAGCGACCAAAGGCACAAACACCACACCAAGGCTACTGATAAACGCTCCAACACCAATATTTTGAATTTGGTCAAGGCCGGTTATCCAAAACATCATCGCCAATCCCATTAAACCGCCAACGAAACTGGCATGTTTCCAATCAATTCGAGTCATCCCTAACACAGACTTGGGAGCCACAAGCGTCAGAATAAAACCCGCTAATATAAACCGGGTAGAAATAAAGAAAAAAGGGGGCAGTTCATGCAACGATTCTTTGGAAAAAATCCAACCGAAAGCCGCAAGAATGGTCACCAACACTAAGATTAACTCAGCTTTTAACGAGGCTCCTTTAGTCAAACACACCATCCTTTATTATGATTTTTATTTTCTGTGAGGCCTTTGCGCAACATTGCAAGCGACGGCCTCTCTGTATTTAACGTTACACTTTTGTCGCATCGTACCCATAGACAGGGTCAAGCTTCGTATTCGCAACCGAAGGCATGAATCGAGTTGCCAAACGTACCGCGTTCAAACGCAATGCGCCCACAGCGCCACCGTGCATATGAAACAAGGACGTGTTCGATTTAGACATAGCCTGAATAGCACGCGTTCTTGGTATACGAGCGTCTTGATAATGATTCAGACCGATGTCATCACCGTGCTCTTTTAGGCTTTTTGACAGCACATAAGCATCTTCAATCGCCATTGCAGCGCCTTGCGCCATAAAGGGTAGCATTGGATGACAAGCGTCACCAAGCAAAACCACGCGACCATCACGCCAAGAATCCAACTGAGGGCGCGAGTTTAATGCCCATATAAAGCTTTCATCACAGGCTTCTAATAATTTTGTCACCGTTGGGTGCCAACCAGAAAACGACGCTCTTAGCGTGTTAATATCGCCTTCCTGACGCCAGTTTTCATGTTGCCAGTCTGCTTTTTCCTCAACCGCCACAAAATTAATTAAATCCCCACCTCGCAGATAGTAAGTCACTAAATGCTTAGCAGGCCCCGCCCATACGCACGCTTCGGGTGGTATATGTAAATCAGGGTGTTGCTTGGTATTGATCGTACCGCGCCAAGCCACTTGGCCAGTAAACTCAACCGCCTCTTCGCCTTTCATCGCTTGGCGGGTTGTGGACTTAATACCATCTGCCCCAACTAAAATATCGGCCGTTATCTTACCTTGGTTTGTCTGTACTTCAACCTGCTTAGGCTGGTTTTGGTAACCTGTCACCTGCGTGTTTAGCTTGATATCAACTTGGTTTTCTAAGCAAGCTTGGTACAAGACGCTGATTAAATCCGCTCGGTGCAAATGCCAATATGGCGCGTCGTAGCGATGCACAGCAGCCTCCCCTAACGGAGACTTCAAAAAGTACGCGCCGGTCTGATAGTGGCGTATCCCCGCATATTCAGGAGAAAAAGACACGCTGGCCAACCGCTCCGAGACATCCAGCGCTTGCAGGACTTTCATGGCATTCGGGCTCATTTGTAGCCCTGCACCCACTTCCTTAATCTCTTTGGCCTGCTCCAACACGGTCACATCAAAGCCTTGCTTAGCGCACGAAAGCGCCGTCGCTAAACCACCGATACCTGCGCCTGAAATAACGACTCGTTTCACCATATGTTTATGCTTCTTAATACTGTCTGGCTCAAAGAGCCCCTTCTCACTCAAAGAGGCCGTCGCACGACGGCTGCGCGCTAGGTCTCTCAAAGTCACTTATTCTTTAAACAATCTAACCCAATTCTATGTTTACGGCGCTCGACACGGTAGAATACCGCAATTAAAGACGCTGCCAATGATACAGGCAAAGCCGCACACTGAAATACGTGAGCTTATTTGCAGCCTCCTTTAGCAAAGGCTTCTCAAGCGAAGCGCAAGCATACCTTACAAAAGTGATTCAATCTTCTATGACATTTTCGAAATTCGGCTTAGACCAAGAGATTCTTAGCGCATTAGACACGCTTGAGTTGACAGCTCCAACGTCGATACAAGAGCAAGCCATCCCTGAAATACTGCAAGGGCATGACTTAATCGCCACCGCCCAAACAGGTTCAGGTAAGACAGCGGCATTTTGTTTGCCTATCTTGCAAGCCCTAAAAGACGGCGAAAAGGCCAAACCGAATCACGTACGTTGCTTAATCATTGCGCCAACGCGAGAGCTAGCGATTCAATTAAACGCCAATATCAAAGCGTTTAACGAACACCTTACCTTACGCCATCAAGTCATTTTCGGCGGAGTGCGTGTCTTACCTCAACGAAAATACCTTAAGCGCGGTTCTGACATTTTAGTCGCAACGCCGGGAAGATTGTTAGACCTGCATCAAAGAGGTGACATACTTTTTGATTCGCTCACGCATTTGGTATTGGATGAAGCCGACAGGTTGCTCGATCTTGGCTTCGCCAAGGAGCTTGACCAGATTATTCAGGCACTTCCGAAACAACGCCAAACACTGCTCTTTTCAGCGACCTTCGCGCCGCCAATCAAAAAACTGGCAAAGAAGATACTGAACCAACCTAAAGACGTGACGACGATCCAAAAAGCCGCGGCCAAGCCGAACATAAACCAATGGCTGCATCCGGTCGATAAAAAACGTAAAACCGAGCTACTGCTGGAGCTGCTTAATCGTAAACCGCATGCCCAAGTGATTGTCTTCACCAACACGAAGAAGAACGCCGACTTAGTTGCGCAAGCATTAAACCAAGATGGAATCAGCGCTGGCGCGCTGCACAGCGACAGAACACAAGACGAGCGTATACACGTCTTCGATCAGTTTAAAAACAACGAGATTTCAATACTCGTCGCAACCGACGTTGCCGCACGTGGTATCGATATTCAAAACCTCCCGCTGGTGATCAACTACGACTTACCTAAAGTCTCTGAAGACTACATCCACCGTATTGGCCGTACTGGCCGTGCAGGGCACGCAGGACAAGCCTTCTCCATCGCCAGCGCAGACGAGTTCGACGCCTTGTTAGACATCGAAGCTCTCACAGGAAAGAAAATCACCCGTAAATACATCGATGGTTTTCACCCAGACCACGACATCCCACTGCAACGAAAAGCCAAAGCCAAACCGACCAAATCGAAAAAAGATGCAAAGAAAACCGCAGAGAAAAAACCAACACTGGCAGACAAGCCAAACGACGGACTAAGAAGTAACCCGTTTGCGGTTAGGAAGAAAAAGTAGAAACGAAAACCTAAATAACACTCCATGAAGTGTTTCACGACTACCTTTCACGTATAGACCAATCTCAGTCGAGCTTAAGGGAACCTATGAATAACTCAGTCTATTAGTCGCTCAGCGTTGAAGTTTTGCATTTGCGTTCTATAAACATAAATTTCGTGCGCTTTAGGCACCATTTTGGGATTTTTACTCCCACTTTTTTGGAGTCGACAGACCGATTAACCCCGTGAAAATCGTATCATTTGGTCGACTCGCATTAAGTTTCCAAGCGCGAACAAGACGGCAAGAATATGTCGGTTACTATAGATATCTAAGAAACACTTTCTAAAAGCCTAGACCTTAATCCAGATAATAAGTGATGAATCTGTTTAGAGGGCTTTTACTTTAATATATTAAACAAAGAAAATTTTAATTTTTTATAGATGTTTACCCATATGAGCTAATTTGATTTGCTTTCGTTCGTATTCTTTATATGTCTTCAAACCAAAATAAACTCGAACTGGATTGCCTTTTCCATGTGGAATTCGATTTCCATTATCATCCGTGTCAATTTTAAGATGATACTCACAATTTATCTCTTCAAACTCAGAAGAAGCCACTAAAGGAGGGGGACTGAAAATCGCAGAAACTTTATTCTTCGCTTGTCTAGTACAACTTAAGCTATTTCCAAGTGTATGTGAATATGCTGAAATTACGTTGAGGTCTTCTTGATTTTTGTTAGGATCATTGGAAATTAGGTGATAGGACTGATTTAAAGTATTCAAGCAATGTGATAGCTGAGATTGATAGTCAATATAGGTTCCCACCTGAATCGTTGAAAGAGTGTTTTTTAAATCTGGATGAAAATCAATATATTCATAGTTCATTTCAGACCATGCAATAAAGTTATCAACATTTCCGTTACTATCAGAAATAAATTTCGAGTTTTTATTAAGAGTATCTTTCCAAGAAGTTGTATGTTGATCCATGACTATATCTGGCCATTGATACTTGTTTGATATTACAAATGCATAATGTCTAGGAAGATCGATTAGTTGATTCTTAATTAAAAAAATTAAACATTCTGTGTTATTGTGTTTAACGTATCCTAACACTATTTTATTTATCTCCGCTAAATAAAATAGATAATAATCCCAATTATCATCTAGGATATCAAGTAATCTATCACCTAGTGATGAGCCTATATCACCAAATTCAAATAAGTCATTAGGACACTCAATGTGGACATTTTTTGATCGATCATAAAGAGTCAAGGTTTCTTTAAGGCATGCAACTATATTGTCTACATCTTCATATCTAGTAGCTGAACTAAGGCAATCGACGCTGTATAATGATAAATAGACTTTGGCAGCATCAGTCATTTTCGTTTCCCTATGTCAATTACTCCTAAATTCTGATAATAAGTGCGACACTGCAAGACAGGTGTAGAAGAAGCCAACTGCTGAAGTTGGTACACTTCTTTTCACCACAAAAACAAGCAGTACAAACATGAATTATCAGCAGTTGACCGAAGGGAAACGATACCAGATTTCCGCTCTTTTAGAACAAAAAATGTCAGTGCCCAATATAGCCAATGCCATTAAGTGTCATAAAGCCACGGTTTATCGTGAATTAAAGCGTAACAGGCAAGCAAAACGCTATTGCCCTAAGGAAGCACACACTCTTTGTCTAACAAGACGAAAGAGGTCTGCAAAGTATCGAATACCAACAAAAACGATCAATTATATACGGACTCTTATTGAGTTTGACTGGAGTCCAGAGCAAGTATCTAACGTATTGAGGCTATGTGGCGTTCCAGTCAGTCATGAGTGGATTTATCAATACATTCATGATGATAAAAGGCGCAAAGGAATACTTTACCGACACTTAAGGCAGGGTCATAAGCGCTATCGAAAAGGCAAACGAACAAAAGATGAAGTTATAAAGAACGCTGTATCCATAGAGGAGCGTCCTGATATTGTCGATACGCGAAAACGTTTTGGAGATTGGGAGATAGACACGGTTTTAGGTAAAAGTGGAACAGGCTCGATTGTCACGCTACTTGAGCGAACGACGCGTTTTTACTTGATAAAGAAAGTGAATTCAAAGTCTGCCGTAGATGTCACTCAAGCGACAATAGAGTTGTTAATGCCCTTTAAAGATCACGTACATACGATTACAGCAGATAACGGTAGAGAATTTGCTCATCACGCTAAGATTGCAGAAGCGCTGGATACCAAAGTCTATTTTGCCCACCCTTATAGCTCTTGGGAGCGTGGCGCGAACGAAAACAGTAACGGTCTTTTAAGGCAATATGTGCGTAAAGGAACAGATTTAAGAGAGATTGAAGATGACATGATTCACTGGGCGATGACGAGAATCAACTATCGCCCAAGGAAGTGTTTAGGGTTTAAGCAGCCAGCAGTCGTATTTAAAGAGATGTGCTTAGCGGCTTGAAATGAAAAGTGTCGCACTTCGAACTTGAATTCAGGCTTCTTTCCCTTTCATTAATGTCTTGAGATCGTAAGCTTGTTGATCAAAAAATCCATCTGGCCATGAAGATAACTGGCCATTCTCTCCTATGCTTATTTCTTCGACGTTACTTTCATTATTTTGAACACCAGAAACATAGTAAACTTTAAAACTACCAGTGTTGTAGTCATGATCCAATCGAGCTCCAACTCGTATACCATTAAGCAAATGATCGCTGTGTGTCTCTATAATTACTTGCACACCAGCCAAAGCAGCCCTAGCTATTAATCGACCTATATAACTTTGCCCTTTTGGATGAAGGTGAGCTTCTGGGTTCTCGATAACGACTAAACCGCCAGGCTTCGTAAGTAATAACGCACAAACAATTCCTAACGAATAACTTAGACCAAACCCCATATTTACAGGATTAGTTTTGCGTGAACCGTACGCCTGAAATTGAGCATGGCTAATTTCCGCATTATTGATAGTGTCGGACTCAAAGTTAAACCCCGGAGAAATTTCGGCCATCCAGTTGATGATATTACGTCTGATAGTAGGACCTTCATCATCTTTTAGGATTCGTTTGTCAGTTGGAGATAAGCGTTCACCATTGTTAGTTAGGTCAGTAAGCACTTCATAAGCATACTCACCCTGGGCTCCTAGCCAGTAACGAATCGATTCATCATGACTATTTTCTAAATAAGAGCGCGGACCAAACCGTTCTGCTTTTAAAAACTGAAAACCTTTATCTAAAAAGTAATGATCTGATAATTTCGAAGAATCTACCTCCATTTGCTTGTTCAACAAATGATTTTTTAAACTTCCTTGTTCGATATTATTATCAAATCCCCAGGAGCACTTATTTTCTTCAAAAAAGAAAGAAATTTTTAGAAAATCATCCTCCCCTGCATGAGTAGAAAATATATCCTTTACAGTTCCGAGTTCTACTAAATTATCATTGAGTTGGGCTTGAGTGTTAAATTTACTTTGAAAAGGAATAGCCAAGGCTTGAATCGCTGTGCTTTTTCCTACAGAGTTATTACCACAAAAAACAGTTAAACTTCCAAGGTCGAAATTCTGACGCTTGTAACATTTAAAATTCTTCAATTCTATCCTTGATATCATTTTTATTCCTAATGAGCTATAGGTTGTATATTAATTATGCATCCAGTAGTTTCTTCCAGAATATTCATTATTGCTTCAAATCGATAGTTAATCGTAACTTTCTTACCTGTCGAAGTTGAAAGAGCATAATGTAAACCTCGATCTGAGTTTTGATAAACTGGACTCATCCATTCTGCATATTCTTTTGAATCATTTTGAATAGCATCATATAAACAATCAATAAATTTATCTTTCTTCTCTCGTATAATTTCTTTTTGCTTCTCATTAATATTTGCAAATAGAGTGACGAGCACTTCAAAAAGCGTTTTACTTACAGGTTCTTTTCTATTTTGATTCCGATTTTTTTTGAAAGCACTTTCACCAAACAACTCCAAATTATAATTTAGACTAGATTCAAATCGGGATGTCAAGGACACAATAGCCGGTGACTCAGACTTATAATCAACTTCGTCATTTTCGTTAGTTATTTTTTGGAAGTTTTGAGAATTAATCCAATTCATAGTTTTATTTAGAAAATCATCATATTTTGAACTTCTAAAATTTTTATATCCAAAAATCAAAAAAGCTAACCCACTTAAACACACTTTCAAGTCTTTTTGACGTTTTGGATTAACAGTATTATTTGTCGCTGCGATAAATGTGCTACTAGATGCAAGAAATTTCAAATAAAATACACTACTACCAAAGTTAATTGCAGATCGAATCTCTTGTTCACTCAGTTTTACGCCATAAGTATTTATACGATGGAAGAGTTCTATAATAAATTGGTTTACATTTCCACTATCTTTAGGCTCTTCTTCCATTTCAATAACATAAGCTGTGATTTCAAATTCGTTAATTAAACGAGTTAACTTTCGGTCAAAATCAGTAAAAAACTTACCATTTGCCTCATAAACTGGGGAGTCTTTATCTAGCTTTAGTGGGAAATCCCCCATCATAAAGTCTTGAACAGTCGTAATACGCTGCAGTCCATCGATAACCACCCAATTATCATTTTTACGCTCGCCAAAATAAAAAATGGGAAGAGGTAACCCCATTAAAATAGACTCAATTAGCTTCGACTTTTTTTCATCTTTCCATATTCTGTCTTTGCGCTGATAATCAGGCTGTATCTCGATTTCTTCGTATGTAAGCCGTTGATATAGAGCGTAAAGGGTTGGTGTTTGACGCCGGATATTAGGAACAATTAACTCAGAATCGTCTTCTTCATTTTCCAACTCATCGTCAAAACCTTCTTCGCTATCTAATTCGCTCCCATCGTCTACTCCAGTTAAGGAAGACAGGTCTACAAGGTCTGACATATCAAAATCTACATCCCTAGCTAGATCGGTAGAACTATCATTTCCTTCACTATTACTTCCACCAAAAGAAACTGTAGCTGATTGAATAGACTGATTGATCTTAGTAAGATTTTCTAACACGTTACGAATATTCGTGTCAACAAGAAAACCTGGCTGTTTAATGTGTAGCGATCGAATTTCATTGTCTAGATTAGCCAGAGTTTCATCAAGCTCGGACGCTAACAGTCCTATACTGAAATTTTTATTAAATGCCAAAGTCCTACGAATTTGGCGTTGTTCTCTTGAGGGAAGCTCTTGCGTTACACCTAAAGAATGAAAGTCCCCCTCGCGAAGAACTAAGTGTTTACGCCTTTCAAACTTAAAGTATTGAATATAAGGAAGGTTGGCAAAGATGGTTTCTGGTTGATGCCTACTAGTAAATGAGCCTTGTAAAGCTTGCTCTACATTGCAATATCCATCTTTAGTTAAAGCCAAATAAATTGCTTCTAACTCACGGATATTACGCTTTAGTTCTCGTTTTGAATCTTCGGACTTTACAACATACCTACCCGATTTTCGGTCAATCGAAAGAATTGTAATATCTGCTGTTGTTTCGGTTATTGCTTTCAACGGAAGCTTAATAAGCTGTTCTATATCATTGAGCAAATCGTCAAAATTCATAGGGCACCAAATAACTAAAAGGTATTTACACTATGCTAGCATAGTGTCTCAAGGCGTGAAATAAGCAACATGTGTTAGCTTTAAAATCCTATATAATAGTCAAAGCTTTTTCAAAAAGTCATTAATAGTGTTAGCAATGGCTTGAGACATTAAAAATGGGACTCCATTCCCTATGGATTTAAACATATTCGATAAAGTCATATCATTAGGCAATTCAAATTCTTTAGGTAAAGACTGGATCGCAAGCGCTTCTGATACCGATATACGACGTGTTTTATATGGATGCAAATGAACTTCGTTATTGCCGTAGGCAGATGTGGGAGAATATCTCCACCTATGTAGTCGTTTAAAAGACTTACCACTCACATGGCCTTCTGCAATTCTCTGCATTTTGGGCAGACCAGACTTAGGTTTAAACTGATGCTTTGCATTTGGGTGGTTATAAACATCATTTTTTCTAAACCAGTGCTCAATAGTTAACTCTTTCAAATCCTCGATATAGTTTGGAATAGGGAACTCACTATCAAGCGTATACGGAGTAGTGGTCGGCCATAAAGATTTTTTAAGAACAGCTGAACCATCGTATTTCAGGTAGGCATTCCAATTAAAATTCTGTGTCAATTTATCTTTTTGACTGCGCTTAACCTTCGATTTTTTGATACCAAATAGTAAAATTCGTTCTCTATCTTGAGGACAGCCCACTTCAATACTATTGCTCAACCTATCGGTTATTATATACCCCGCAGCTACTAGCTTATCTTTCATCTCATTATAGAACGCTAAATGTTCTTTGTTAGTTATCAGACCCTTGACGTTCTCAACTAAAAAAAAGTCAGGCTTATACATGATAATTGTATTGATATACGATTCTGTCAGCCTTCCATGATCGCCATCTCGTCCACGGTTCTTACCTGCTACAGAAAAATCAGGGCAAGGAGGACCACCAATGAAGCCAACCAAGCCATCTTTTTTGGCGTCAATTAGATACTGCTTTAGGCGTATTTTTTGAGGGCCAGCTAAGAACTCGTCTATACTGCCAAGGTGATGCTCATACAGAGGCTCAGGTTGATTCATTTTTTGGCGAGAATACTTGTATGCATCATAGAAAGGCTTATAAAACTCGTTGACAAACCTTATATCAAAACCCGAGCGTTCGAAACCAAGGTCTAGAAACCCCACACCTGCAAAAAACGAAAAAATAATCGGTCGTTTGCTAGTTATCGTATTATCTGTATAAGTAGTTGTTAACAAGCTATTTTCCTTAGTCTCTTACGCTACTCTAAATTAGTATCATTAGCTGAAACTGTCGAAAGAGGCCGGATGATAGCCTATCTCTCATAGCTTAAAAAAGCTAATTACTGAGGACTGTTAAAACCTTCCTCAACAATATTATTCGAGACAATCTTTAGTCTCGATACTATCAATCATATGGCTGAAATAAAGATAAAATATCACAATGATACCAAAACACTTGCACCTATCATTACGCATTTTCTATCTTTCTGAATGGCATAGAAACATCGTGAAATATTCAGTAACTACTAGAGCTAATCACGTTTTTCTAAGGAGTTTAACATTTCTCAAATGAACTCCCTTAGATCAACTATTAGAACATCCAAAACTAGAAAAATAAAAAAGCCCATCAGAAACCTGATGGGCTTTTTTATTTGATATGGTGGGCCTGCCCAGACTTGAACTGGGGACCTGCCGATTATGAGTCGGATGCTCTAACCAACTGAGCTACAGGCCCTAAAAGTGGCGGCTATTATAGCCATAGGTTAGGCTGTTGCCAAGCGTTCCGTGAGGAGTTTTTAATAATTTTGCAGTTATTGAGCATTGTTTGGGTGTTATTGAATAAATCTTTCAATATCAATAAGATTGCGTCTAACTCAATCTTCCATTTTCACTGAGATATCAAGCAGTATCTGTCACAGGACTCTTTTCTAGTTCACCATCACAACCATGCCAAGACACTTGGTTACGGCCGTTTTGTTTCGCGAGGTATAAGGCTCTATCTGCTTGGTTGTAAAGCTGGGAGAACACCACTCGCTCATTCGGTTTCCGGTAACAGAAGCCGATACTAATAGTCACTTTCAGTTTAAGATCATCAACTTCAATCACGGCTCTCTCTATGATAGAGCGTATTTCCTCACACTTTTCGATCTGTTTTTCACTGCACAGAGAAGTAAAAAACAAACAGAACTCCTCTCCACCGAGCCGTGCAACAATGCCGTCTTGCATGGTTGAGGAAAGAATTTCCGCAACATGCTTTAAAACTCGGTCTCCAACTGGGTGGCCATATTTGTCATTTACGACTTTAAACATGTCTAAGTCGATAATCGCAAGACCAATACTAGAATCACTCTCTATGAGAGCGCTGCCCGCTTCTTTCATTAAGTAGCGGCGGTTGTACAGCCCTGTGAGTTCATCAAGCTGGTTTTGTGCCGCCAGTAGGACTTGCTGTTTAAACGAACGTGTTAAAACGTACACCAAAACGGCAATAACCAACATGATGCTAATAAACAGCCCCCAAACCAATAAGGTCAGGCCTTTTGTTAAGCGCTTTTCCAACGATGAGACTCTTTGAACGGCACTGTGAATTTCACTGTAAGACCAGGCTATTTCAAGCTCAATAGGATATAGCGCTTGCAGCAACGCTTCGTTAGAAAGCGTGTTATTTGCGTGAGCCGTGACTTGGTTTATGGTGTCGCCAAGCTGGCCTTTGATCTGCGTCAGTGCCAATACCATGGGTTCGTATCGGCTTTTCTCAATCGCGCTTCTTTTGAGCTTATTAATGATAAGCGGTATACGATAGTTTTGGCGATAAAGCGCCTCTGTCAGCACGAGCGCATCGTATTTTTCAGAGTCATTTTCTAGGTAGGATTGTTGTTGATTGATGGTACGCGCATCGTATTGGGATTGAACAACATCAATCGCGAGCGCGGTAAAGTTACTGCCCAATAAAGAACGAGACTTACTATGGAAATACATAAGCGAGGCTGCGCAGATTCCAAAGAATACAATAAAAAGTGCCCACATCGCTCTGGGGCTACGCGATAACTTAACCATTCCCTTATTGCTCTTTAAGTTGTTTAAGAGCCCAAATCCAATGACTGTGCGAGACGTCCCCACGGACTTCTTCGCCACCATCATCCGGTACTATGACCATAAGAGGGCCAAGCTCATTAATCGATAGAAAATGGCCATTCAAACGAGTCGCGAGAAAGTAGCGTTTCTGCTCGCGTTGTTGTTTACTCAAAAACACTTCATACCCGTCATGTGCGACAAGCCTTAAGCGCTCAGCATTATAGAGCCCATATTTTTTAAGTAGATCGTTCAACCACACGCCTGAGAAGCGCCCTTCTGGGCCATCAAAGTGCTTGATCATACTGGTATCAAAGAAAGGTAAAGACTCTATATCGGCGTAAGAGAGTGACGCTTCGGTGTATTTTGTGCCGACGACTAGAATCGGAGTCGGGTTATCCGACGGCATGATGGTGCTTCTTGATACGGTCGCTGCTTGCGCGGACACAGAACAAAGCATCATGGCGAAAGTAAATATAAGATAACAACCGTACCGAAAAGAAGAAAACATGGATACTCCGTTAAAGGGCTTCATCTCTTTTATCTTGAGGGTGTCCAATTCACGTCCAAAAAAGTCTTGTTAAAGCGGCTTCGAGAGGAAATCAAACTAAAACACTGCCTAAATATTGTACACAATGTGTACAAAAGAAGTATATCCTTTTATGACAGTCGTTTTCTACTATTAAAGTGGATTTACGTATGTTTTTGGAATAATTAAGTTTTTTAATACAAAAAGCCCTTATTCAATGAAGAATAAGGGCTTTGCATCAAGGACGTCGTTCAGTGTGAACGGGTCTAATTAATCTAATCTTGATTAACGAAGTAGTTAATAATGTACGCTGGAAGCTCTGCTGCAGGGATAGCCACTTGCTCCATAGTATCGCGATCACGTACGGTTACTGGCGCGTCGTCTTTTTCGATCGAATCGAAGTCAACCGTTACACACAATGGCGTGCCGACTTCGTCATGACGACGGTAGCCTTTACCGACGTTACCCGTGTTTTCATAAAGAATACGACCAAGACCCAGCTTCTGAAGCTTATTTTTAAGCTCTTTCGCAAGCGCAACAATCTCTGGCTTGTTCTTTTTCAGCGGCAGGATCGCCACTTTGATCGGCGCTAGGTGCGGTTTGAATTTAAGCACAGTACGAGTCGAGCCATTTTCCAGCTCTTCTTCGGTGTAGGCTTCAGTCATAATCGCCAACATACCACGATCTAGGCCAGCAGAAGGCTCGATGCAGAAAGGCACTTCCCATTTGTTGGCTTCCAAATCACGAACGGCTAGTTTCGCAGTCGAATGTTCGTTCTTCTTCACTTTTGCAGAAAGATCGAATTCTTCTTGCGCTTTAGTGTGAGAGCCAAGGTCATAATCCGTGCGGTTTGCTACGCCTTCTAGCTCTTCAAAACCATGTGGGAACTTGTATAAGATATCAACAGTGGATTTTGAATAGTGCGCTAAGTCATCCCCTGTCACGTATTCGAATTGGATATTCTCTTCTGTTAGACCTTGATCCAACCACCATTGCTTACGAGTTTCTACCCAGAAATCGTGCCACTTTTCGTCTTCACCTGGCTTACAGAAAAATTCCAATTCCATTTGTTCGAATTCACGAACACGGAAGATGAAGTTACGTGGTGTAATCTCGTTACGGAAAGATTTACCAATTTGCGCAATACCGAATGGCAACGCGCGTGACGTAGAGTCCACAACGTTTTTGAAGTTGGTAAAGATACCTTGTGCGGTTTCAGGACGAAGGTAGGTGTAAGAGTCTTCGTTTACCATCGGGCCGACGTTGGTTTTAAACATCAAGTTAAAGTCACGTGGTTCAGTTACGTTGTCTGAGCCACAATTATCACACTTTTTGATGTCTTTCATGTGGTCAGCACGCATGCGTGATTTACATTCGTGACAGTCAACCATTGGGTCAGTGAAGGTATCTTCGTGACCTGAGTATTTGTAAACGTGTTTGTTTTGGATGATGGCAGCGTCTAGGCCTTCAACGTCATCACGCTCGTAGACCATTGCTCGCCACCAAGCATTCTTTAGGTTGTTCTTAAGCTCAGTCCCTAGTGGACCATAGTCGTAAGCCCCTTGCATACCGCCATAGATTTCACTGCCTTGGAATATAAAACCTCGGCGTTTACAAAGGGAGACTAGTTCGTCCATCGTTTTAGCTGGCATTTTTAACAACCTTAATAAATTTCATTGATAGTAATTAGAGACAACTTGCACGGCGACAGGATATAAATCGATGCTCGTGCAGTGACTTTTATATGATCATATTGGTCTGATCATATTGGTCTGATCACAGTACAGAGCAGCAATTGTACTCTGTGACTCATATTCGCTCAATGCCGAAGAGTAAGAAGACAGCGCTTAAATCAATCCGAATTCACCCTTTAAGCGTAAAAGAAGGAAGAACCAAACAGAAACATTCATTGAAAGACTTAAAAAAGCGCCTAACTTCATGATCTTTTTTTACGATAGCCTATGCCCGCTGTGCACAGCAGAAGTCTCACAATTAGGTCAGTATGACACTGATTGCCGCATTACTTTTGTTGACATCCACAACGCCATCGAGATGGAAGAATACCCGCACATTGATCCGAAAGCGGCCAATAATCGGTTGCACCTTATTAACAGTGAGGGCCAATTAATCACTGGGTTAGATGCAACTTATGCGGTATGGCGTCAAGTTGGGAAACATCGTTGGCTAAAGCTGCTTCGACTCCCTCTCGTGCGTCCAATAGCCGATATCGCTTATGTATTTTTTGCTAAACACCGATACACTATTTCTTACCTTTTCACAGGGAAAAAGCGTTGTTCGACCTGTACTATTAAGCGTGATGTATAGCGATGTACAGTACATTGATCATTGGAGCCAATAGCGCAATTGCCCATGCGATTTCAGAAAAGTTGATTTCAGCGAAAGCATGCGACGATCTAATCCTTGTGAGTCGATCACCCATCACAGTGACAAGTTCAAACGTCGTCTCATTTGTGTGTGATTACTCTGAGCCTTCCATCGAACACGTCGCGTCACAGCTAACCTTTAAAAATACCCATCTTCGAGTTTTTGTCTGTAACGGTACGTTGCACAGCGATCACTACTTTCCCGAGAAAAAAGCAGGTGAGCTAACTGAAGAGGCGATGTTGAGTCTATTTAGAGCCAATACGGTGGTGCCGTCCTTGTGGCTAAAATACCTACTTCCCATTGCTAGTAAGAAGCTAGACGACATTAAAATCATGTTGTTCAGTGCAAGAGTGGGCAGTATCTCAGACAATGAGCTAGGCGGATGGTATAGCTATCGGGCCTCAAAAGCCGCGTTAAATATGATGATCAAAACGTTTTCAGTAGAATACAAACGTCGAATAATACAATCGAAATTAATTGCCTTTCACCCTGGTATGACAGACACACCTCTGTCTAAACCGTTTCAATCACGGGCCAGTTACACCTTGTTTACTCCGGAGTTTGTTGCCGAGCGGGCTCTTAATATAATAGAAAACACCCATTGTGATGGAAAAGCGTCGTACGTTGACTGGGACAACCAAAAGATTGAATGGTAACAGCTCTGTTTAAAGCCGCTCTATTTAAAGCAGCTCTAGGAATACAGAGCTGCTTGGGAAATCACTTTAGTAACGGGTCATCCTTAGGTAAGTTTTTTTGGATCCATATTGCTAGTTTGTGTTTCATTGCTAAAAGATCTTCTTTATCTGGTGGTACTGGCACAATCAATTTGTCTTGAACAAGCAGTCGATAAATGGCTTCCACTTTCTGATTCGCTGACATGGTCGTAGCAAAACCAGCAAACCCTCGCTTAAGCGCGTACTTTTCCCCTACTTCGAGCGCTTTCTTAGCAAGCCCGGCTTCATTCTTTACCTTTTTCATAACGCATGATCCCGAATGCACTTAGATGAAGCTCAAAGCATACCTTGTTTGTATAGATAACATCTAGGGAAGGTACGAATAAGTCTTATGAGCTTCAGTCTTATCAGAGATAACAGACTATTTAAGGCGAGAGTGGACAGGAATGTTAATACCTTTCAACCACTCTTAAGAAGATAGGCTGCGTCTCTTAAAGACCCAAAGGAGGCCTACATGGATGTAGATCGTTAGGGCAACGCAGGAGCAGTTGCCGAACGTACGCTAAACACTCTTTCATTCTTTGTTAACTATCCTTGCCAATATGCTCAATATTGGACGGCGGCACTTGTGTCCAGACAATTGCCTCGAATAAAAAAGCGTTATCTATACGCTAAAGCCAGCGGGCTTATTCACACCTCCCCTAGGGAAGGTATGAATGGCATATCCGAATGTCAGAATGGATATAGCAATTCATTATACCTAGATTTGCGCCTAATGCAGTTGAAGTCCAGCATCTTTATAAAGCCGATTCTTTGGCCTTTTTAGGAAGTAAAATCTGACAAAAGCACTCAGGGACCAAAAGTTCCAAAACTACATAATGATACATATTTACACAGTATTTGTGTTTTTATAAGAAAACCTTTAGTCTTTCTGGCCTCAATTTTACTTACAATACATAAACATATTTTTACATTTGTATTCATTTCAAACTTTAATCCGTCTTAATAAATTATTACTATCGCCTACTGAATCACGATGGTTTTTTATTAAAACCAATAAGTTAGACATTTAAAAGGACTCATTCCCATGCTCTCATTCTTTAAAAAGATGCCGCTGCCCAGACAAATCGGCATCGGCATTATGATCTCGGTCGTAATTACCTTCTTTGTATTGGTTCTGTTAATTGGTCGTCTATTCGACTATGAAGTAAGAGACATTGTGACAGACCATCAGGTCGCGGAAGTGAATCTACTTGCTCAAAAATTAGAAAGTGACTGGAACTCAATTTCGGGCGCAATAACTCGATCTACAAACACATTAGCAAACAACTTATCCAATATTTTGAATGAGGGAAGTCAGAAAATAGGCGAACGAAATTCCCAAATCGCCATCACTAACTTTTTGACGAGTCATATAAAGAGCACAGGGAAAAAAGTCTTTCTTTATGAACAAAATGGGTCAAACGTTACGCTGCTAGATCACGTCAAGCATTCGATCGATATCCCTTTACACACGGTTAGTTCCTTACTATCCAAAACGAATGGAGCGCTTAAGCAGGTCAAAATCAACAACAAAGATTACGTTGCGTACTCTACAACGGTTCCCGGCATATCTCGTTTGAAGCTGCTTGCTGTTTTACCGTCGGATATATTCCTAAAGCGTATTCGAAAAGAACTGTCTCAACTTAAGTTTGGCAAAACAGGCTATGTCTATGTTACTGATGCCGTAACAGATAAAGGGAAGTTTATTTTCCACCCCACCGTAACAGGTCAAAATATCTTCGATCTTTCCGCTGGTGCACGTTCGACGTTCGAAAAGTTGTATCAATCAAATTCAGGCGTCATTTACTACACACTAAAAGTCACAGGTAAAGATGCGGCGCCACAAGAATCGAAAGCGATTTTCCATCGTGTTAAAGGCTGGGACTGGGTTGTCACCATCAAAACCTATTCCTCAGAACACGATGAAGAGCTGAACGCAATTCTTCAGCTTATTGCAGCAATCGGTGTTGTTATCGCTGCGGTACTCGCGATTATACTGGGCCTATTTATTAAACGGGCATTACGTCCGCTTAAAGAAGTATCAAAAGGTTTAACTGTTATTGGGGATGGCAACCTAACCTACCAGTTCGCTTCGACAGCACCGCAAGGCAGCGCAAACGAAATTCACTGCCTTCAGTCCGATATTGAGAAAATGCGCGATGGCTTGATCGAGCTCATACACAAAGTAAGTGAATCAGGAAATCAATTAAGTCGCTCTGCTGACGTCATTACCAGCGCAAACCACCAGTTAACGGACAGCGCAAATCAAAGTAACAATGCATGTTACGAAGTAGCGTCTGCGATTCAACAAATTACCGTGTCCATTGAAGAAGTCGCGCAAAGCTCTCAAGAAGTTTCGGCAGAAATTAATAATGTCAACGCGACCACAAGCTCAGGTGTCGAGTCCATCAAGAATGTCGAAAGCTCTGTTGGCAAATTGTCCAGCTCATTTGAATTAGCTGAACACACGATCCTTGATGTCGAAGGCAGCTCTGAAAATATCGGGAACGTCGTAAAAGTCATTAATGATATCGCTGAACAGACAAACTTACTTGCCCTAAATGCGGCCATCGAGGCAGCACGTGCAGGCGAGCAAGGTCGTGGGTTCGCTGTTGTCGCTGACGAAGTACGTGTTCTTGCACAACGCACGCAAAAATCGACGGAAGAGATTCAGTTGGTCGTCGATAAGCTACAATCGGGTAGCCGAGCAGCCGTCACGACGATGAAAGAAGGCCGAGCTCAAGTCGACACCAGTGTCAATCAAGCCACAGAAGCTACTAGCACAGTCGGTGAAATCCTAGCGTCTGTGAGCACAGTTGAGCAAAACATTGAGAACGTCGCCGCTGCGACGGAAGAGCAAAGTGCGACCTCAGCTCAAATCAAAGGTAACACGGAGCAACTTCAAGAGATGGCACAAGCGACATTAACTCACGCTCAATCTTCTCAAGAGGCGAGCAACGAGATATTTGAGTTAACAAACGAACTAGAGAAAGATCTAAAGAAATTCCAACTTCCATAGGCGTTATTTCTTTTAGAAGTCTTTGCTCGAAGTCGCTAGGGAAGGTACGAATAAGTCTTATGAACTTCAGTCTTATCAGAGAAACAGCCTATTAAGGCGAGAGTGAGCAGGAATGTTAATACCTTTCAATCACTCTTAACGAAGATAGGCTGTTTTTCTGAAAGACCCAAAGGGCGTGGACTAAGCTCTCTTTAATTCTTTGTTAACTTTCTTGCCAATATGCTCAATATTGGACGGCGAAACTTGCCTAGAATAAAGAAGAGTTATCCACACGCTGAAGTCAGTGGACTTGTTCACACCTTCCCTAGTCAATCTAGGATGGAGCAAAAATAGACAAGGCAAAAGTAGACTGGTTTCTTTTTGCCTTGTCTTGGAGAGCACGGCAGTCGCGTAAAAGTCTCTTTTCACTATTTTCTTTTGTCGATGAACTCCTTAGTATCATTTTAAAATGATAAAACGCACCGATCGCTTGTTTTCAAAGGTCGGAGCGCGCTAAGGAGCTTTATTGAACGTTCAACCCTCGCATTCACACCGTCATTGTATTCTTTCATTAGAAAGTCTTTCGGACGCGCTCCGTCAATTTATTGAAAAAACACACGCTGTCGAGCACAAGATAATACTGTCTGACCAAAGCAGCTCATCTGATCAGGTTGATGTGCTTCCTGTCAAAAAAGCGGCCACTCAATTAGGCAAAACCTACGGTGCGGTTTTTTTAGACTGGTCCCAAGGTGCAAATATCAACGCTTTATCAATCATGGCGGGCACGCTTCAAGGCGGCGGCCTCTTTGTGTTACATCTCGGGCCTAATTGGTTAAACGAAGTTGATCTTGATTTAGCACGGTATTTATCTTGGCCAGTCACACCCGAGGTAACGACCTCGTATTTTAAGCACTATATTTGGCAACAACTTACTAACAAAGACAGCCCTTTTTATCACTCTTGCAACAATGGCTTTATTAGTACTTCAAAGCGTTCACCTAATTCCCCTCAAAACTACCCCATTATGGAGTCGCTTTCACAAATAAAATTTTCTGCCCTCACGTCAGACCAGTTAGCGTTACAGGCAGAAGTATTAGCCGCACAACAACCTACTCAGTTTGTTTTATGCGCTAAAAGGGGACGAGGTAAATCAACGGCGTTAGGTAGCCTCATAAAACAACTTCAAGCAAAAGGCCACATTGCGGTCTGTGCGCCATCCGTTGCCAGCATTGCTACGCTGAAAGCCATGTACGAATCGGTTTCTCAAGAAACGCTCCCATTCTTTGCGCCGGATGAATTGTTGAGATCTATGGAACTGCACATCAGGAGCAGTGACAATAGCATCGCCGAGCACAGCAAGTTTGACTATCTCATCGTGGACGAATCGGCAGCCATTCCAGTTCCGATGCTAAAAGCACTGCAAAGCTGTGCTCGTATCACGCTTTTCAGTACAACCAACGACGGTTACGAAGGCAATGGTCGGGGTTTTGGTCTGCAATTTATGAAGTATCTGACCTCCCTACCTTCACCAACGGTGAACCTGACGTTGTCGACGCCGATACGATGGGTGGAAAATGACGCATTTGAAATTTGGCTAGATCGCGTGCTGTTTCAATCATCGCATAATCAAGCGATTACGATGCCATCTGGCTCACATTGCCTTCAGGGGAAAACCTGGTTAGAACACCCAGAACTGCTCAGTGCTGCCTTTACTCTGCTCGTTAACGCGCACTATCAGACCTCACCTGACAATATTAGATGGATGCTCGATGATCCAAGCACCTTTAGTGTTGCAAAAATAGACTCGAACACCCTCTGCTCGATAGCCATTTGCACACAGGAAGGAGAGCTACCAACAGACTTAGCAGCAGAGGTTATGCAGGGCAAACGCCGACCACGAGGACATTTACTTCCGCAATCTCTGCTGGCTCACGAAGGAATAGCAAACGCTGCCGACTATAAATACTGGCGCATCAGCCGCATTGCCACACAACCGAATAAACAGAATATTGGCTACGGCAGCGAGCTCATTCAATACATAGAGCTGCAGGCAAGGCTAAACGACATTGACTTTTTATGTGTTAGTTACGCTCTCACAGACGAGACCCTAAATTTCTGGAAGAAAAATGGCTTTGTCCCCGTTCGCTTGGGCTATTCAAAAGATCAAGCAAGTGGCAGCTACTCCATCATGATGGTCAAAGCGCTGTCAGATGATGCGCTAACCACACAAACGAAATGGCTGAATCACTTTCTTAGTCAATCGCTGTATTCACTTCCCTTAAACCTTTGGGATCTGAAAACAAGCACATTAATCAACGTATTTTCAGAGCTTCCCTTTACCAAGGAAGGCGACAATAGAGACAAAAGTGAACAACGCTTTTTATTAAGTGAGTTAGAGCGACAAAGCCTCATGCTGTTCTGCAACCATCATCGCCCTGCTGCGACCATTCGAAGCAGCCTATTAAAAGCCGTTCAAGCTTTTCTTTACACTAGTAAGCTAAGTCCTAATAAAAAAAAACATGGTTATTTAGTTGAATTTGCGCTGGGTAAAATCACCGAACAAGATGCCTCAAGCCTAGGTTTTTCAGGCAAAAAAGACATGATAAAAACGCTAAAGACCACACTATTGTCGTTACTATAACAGTCTAATCATCGCATTTTATCTTGCAAAACCACTCACGCCATCCAGCAAGATAACAAGACTAACGAACGCGCTTCAGTAAAAAGAGCCAATAGGCGAAAAACCACCCATTGGCTCTTTTTTACTGAGCGATCTTCCACTCATTTTATCTCTATACAGTACAAAGAAGTTGGAGATAAAAATATTTATCTATACTTTTCAATAGCTTATAAATAATCTAAAAATTGGCACGGAATGTGTAATTAATACGACGAACTCGTTCAATAAAAAGAACATGAGCGAGCATAAACAATAATAATTACTCTAGTAATTGGAGCCATATAAAAATGAAAAAAATCAGCATAGCGTTAACTGCCGTTGCCCTAGCCGTATCTGCAGGCACAGTATCTGCAAACTGTGATTCAGGTGAACGTGTTGTAAAATTTAGCCATGTTACTGGCGGTACGACTCACCCTAAAGTGGTCGCTGCAAACAGCTTGGCAGAACGCGTTAACAAAGAAATGGACGGCAAACTGTGTGTTGAGGTTTACCCAAACTCAACATTATTTGGTGATTCAAAAGAGCTTGAAGCATTGCTTCTAGGCGACGTTCAACTTCTAGCCCCTTCTCTATCAAAATTTGGCTCTTATACTAGCAAATACGGTGTATTTGACCTTCCATTTGTCTTTAACGACATGGATCACGCAATCCGTTTCACCAACTCTAGCGACGGTAAAGAATTGCTACGCGAAATGGAAGGTTACGCAGGCTTCGTCGGTTTAGGTTACTGGATGTCTGGTATGAAGTACTTCTCAGCTAAGAAGCCACTTACGGTACCAAGCGACGCGAGCGGCATGAAGTTTCGAGTTCAAACATCTGATGTTGCTAAGCAGATGATCCGTGCGATGGATGCTTCCCCACAAGCAATGGCATTCTCTGAAGTATACGGCGCACTTCAAACTGGCGTTGTAGACGGTCAGGAAAACACTTGGTCCAACATTTACACTAAAAAATTCTATGAAGTACAAGACAGTGTAACGGAAACAAACCACCAACTTCTTGCTTACCTATTCATGACATCGTCTGATTTCCTAAACAGCTTAAGCAAAGCGGATCGTGAACAGTTCGTCGCGATTGCAGACGAAGTCACACAAAAAGCCAATCAGTCCGTTAAAGCGAAAGAAGCGGCTAACCGTGCAAACATTCTTAAAGCGGGTGGTAAGATCAATGTCTTAACGCCAGAACAGCGCAAAGAATGGGTCGATACAATGAAGCCCGTCTGGAAACAGTTCGAAAGCGACATTGGCAAAGACTTGATCGAGTCTGCTAACAACGCATAACACGCGTATTCCAGCACTCAAGAGCCTGACAATTCATCAGGCTCTTTTAAATACCGAAACCTAAGCAAGCGCCTGATCATTTCGAAACGGCAACTTTTTGATTCACTTTCAAAGCGACTTATTTCGCATAGCAAGTTAATCTAAATACAACGTCTTAGGTTGCTGCCCACACTCTCGTGAGAGAGCAAGGTTTAGCAGAAAAGAGCGGAGAGAACTCTCATGGCATACTGGCCTCATCTTTATCTACTTATATTTATCATAGCGCTTTGGGCGCTAGAAAAGCGCTTCCCTAAATTTATGGAACGCTTTGAAGAAAACATTCTTATTTTGGTCATCTCATCCATTATGGTGGTGTCATTTGGGCAAGTGATTGCACGCTATGGATTCAATACAGGGTGGGATGCAGCCCTTGAGTTTAATACCGTCATGTTCTCATGGCTGATTCTGCTCGGCATGAGCTATGGCATTAAAACAGGCATACATTTAGGCGTCGATATTCTTCTAAATGCCGTGCCAAAACCGACACGCAAAGCGCTTTCTATTTTCGGCGCGGGTGCAGCAATGCTTTACGGCCTTATTCTTTTAGATTCCACTTGGCTCGCTATGCTAGGTGTAGAAGTTCGTGGTGGCGCTCTTGAATACTGGTTCAAGATGTACCGAATCGGCCTTGGACAAGAAGAATTACGTTACCCGACTTTCTTAGTCGAAGCATTTGATATGAAACCTCGCGTACATCGCTGGTTAGTACTTGTTGTATTGCCAATCAGTTTGGCTCTTCTTTCTTATCGTTCTCTTCAAGCAATGATTGATATTGCACGTGACAAACGTCCAATGCTGATCAGCGGTCATGAAGGTCAAGACCTTCTGGAAGAAAACAAAGGCGTATTGAAAGACTAATTAGGAGCAACACGTGGAATCCATTATCTTATTTTCTATGGTACTAACGATGCTCTTTATAGGGCTTCCAGTTGGTATCTCTTTGGGCTTATCGTCCATACTGTTTATTACATTTTTCTCACACGACTCTTTGTCGTCTGTGGCTATTTCATTGTTCGGCGCAGGTCAGCACTATACGTTGCTTGCCATCCCGTTTTTCATCCTTGCCTCGTCTTATATGTCGACAGGTGGTGTCGCGAAAAGATTGATTAACTTTGCTATTGCAAGTGTTGGTCACTTCCGAGGCGGTTTAGCAATGGCGTCAGTACTTGCATGTATGATGTTTGCTGCATTGTCAGGCTCATCACCGGCAACGGTTGTTGCGATCGGTACCATTGCCATCGCGGGTATGCGTCAAGTTGGTTATTCCAAAGAGTTCGCTTCCGGCATCATTGCTAACGCAGGTACATTAGGCATACTCATTCCACCTTCTATCGTTATGGTTGTGTACGCTGCTGCTACCGACGTTTCAGTAGGTCGTATGTTCCTAGCAGGCGTCATTCCCGGCTTAATGGCGGGTGGTATGTTGATGCTTGCTATTTACGTTGTAGCCCGCGTTAAAAATCTACCTGCAGAAGAATGGAAAGGGTTCGGTAACTTAGTTCGTGGTGGTAAAGAAGCAGGTTGGGGATTGTTCCTAATCGTTATCATCATGGGTGGTATTTACGGTGGTGTTTTCACTCCGACAGAGGCTGCCGTTGTTGCCGCAGTTTACTCCATCTTTATCGCTCTCTTTGTCTATCGTGATATGGGGCCTCTAAAAGGCCAAACTTGGACAAACGAAAATGACAGTCCAAAAGCGCGTGTTGGCTTTAACGGTACAGTTTACGGTGTGTCGTTCTTCCTTGTTTGGGAGATCATGTCGTTCTTCGCATTGTCTGGTAGCGAATCTATCACCGGCGGCGACCGTGCAATCATTGGCTTGATCTTGTCATTGATGATCGCTGTGTTCTACACATACAAACGCAGCCAAAACCTTGAAGAAGGTATCGGCGCATGTATCGCAGCGGGATTGCCAATCTGGACTCGTAACTTATCGCTTATGGCACGTGGTTTCTTCCCATCATTATTTGGTGAAGAGTCTCGTAAAGTCATGCTAGACGGTACAAAAACAACATTAATGCTGATGTTTATCATCGCTAACGCACTGTTGTTTGCTCATACCCTTTCAGCTGAACGTATTCCACAAGCCATTACTGAATGGATGCTGGGTGTTGGTTTCAATTGGTTTACTTTCCTAATCGCCGTTAATATTTTGCTATTAATCGGTGGCCAGTTTATGGAACCATCTGGCTTGTTGGTGATTGTTGCGCCTGTTGTTTTCCCTATAGCGATGGAGCTTGGTGTCGACCCAATCCACCTAGGTATTATCATGGTCGTAAACATGGAAATCGGCATGATCACACCGCCGATTGGTTTGAACCTGTTTGTTACCTCCGGCATTACAGGCATGAGCTTGGCTCGTGTTGTTAAAGCAGCAATGCCTTTCGTTGCGGTGATGTTTGTATTCTTGATACTTGTTACCTACATTCCGGCACTGTCTACCGCGCTTCCATACGCGATTATGGGTCCAGAAATCGTTCAATAGCGTATAGATTACTAACCCCGCTGATGAGCGGGTGTTCGAATCACCCTTCTAGGCGCCCTTCGGGGCGTCTTTTTTTGTCTTGGTTTTCCTTTTACTCTTTATCCCTATACCCTTGTGCATAATGCTAGGGACTTTTCCTAGTGTAGAGAGTGACATTAATTTCCGAAATTTTGGACAATCCAAATGCCGGGGAGCAGTGCAGTTAGCAGCGTGCTTTAAACCATCCCTCACTGAGATCATCGCGTTTATCGACTCATCAAGCTCATCCGCTTTTTGTAACAAATACTGTTTATCTATCTCTATCCTTTCCCGACCATCCTTTGAATCGATACCAAGCACTCGACTGATTTCTTCTAACGAAAACCCCGCCGTACGTCCCAACGTTATAAGAGCAAGCCTATCTAAAACGTTAGGATGATAGAGACGCCTCAACCCTCTTCGTCCCACAGATTGAATTAATCCTTTTTCTTCATAGTATCTAAGTGTCGATGGCTTTAAATTTGATCGTTGTGCTGCCTCGGAAATATCCATAGCTCCTCCTGTTATAGCGCACTTGACTTAAAGTTAACTTGAAGTTGTAAGCTTACCTCAAAACTACGATTTAGACGCTATGGAGACGACTATGAACGACTTATTCACAACTGTGTTTATTGGACTAATTGCAACAATCGTTATGGATATTTGGGGGATCATTCGACAACGACTACTGTCTATTCCATTAAGCTACGATTTCGTAGGAAGATGGGTAGCCTACTTCCCTAGAGGAAAATTTCGTCACTCTTCCATTTCATCAAGCCCTAGAGTTCGCCATGAACGAATCATTGGTTGGCTTACTCATTATTTAACAGGCGTCCTATTCGCCCTATTTTTTATTGGAGCATGTGGCACTCAATGGCTAGACACACCCTCGTTGATGCCTGCAATGATAGTAGGAGGTACAACCGTCGCTTTTCCATTTTTGATTATGCAACCGGCATTAGGGATGGGAATTGCTGCCTCACAAACTCCCTACCCACTTTTTGCTCGAATACAGAGTATTGTTATGCATCTTATATTTGGCGTAGGACTGTTTGTAGGTGGATTAATTTTGCAAGCATTCAGATAAAAAAAACCGGTGGAGGGACACACCCAACACCGGCTAAAAACATACGAAGGAAATTCTGTGTTAAATCAGATTCACCACAGAGAGAACGTAAGGATCTAATAACCCTTCAGGGTAATCCACGCTCATTACACGCCCCATAACAATTAGGAACGTAAGTAGCCCAACAGATATGGAAAGTGACTTGACCACTCCTCCTTTTGCGAAGAAGTAGATAAACAATAAAGTGAACACAAACGTAGTCACTAGGAAACCAATTTCAAAGTAGAGGTACGACATGACAAAGAAGCCAGCTACGTAAACCAACCCTTGACGTACTTCAGTCGTCGAAGCAATCAGACCTCGATTCTTCATAAAGTCATAGATGACAAACGCGGCAGAAAAGACCACTAAACCAATCGCCATCATTGGGAACGCTTGCGTTAGCATTTGCTCATCCCAGATTTGATACGCGAATACCACACCTGTTAATAGGAAGACCATTGCAATCCAAATATCGGCACTATAGTGAGCAACTGCTGGTTCTGGCGTGTTACTGTCGCCTTTTTTCTTTTTCAGGTATTTGAATAGCGGCGGTAAAAACAAACCACACACAATCAACAAACCGATGATCTGCACACCCGGACGACTAAACCAGCTGTCTCCGTAGAACTGAATACTTTGGAAGAAGTAGTTTTCTGCACCCGCTGACAAAACAAATCCGATAAGAAACGCAGGACGCGGCCAGTTTGCGCTCTTCATCATCACACCTAACAATGCGATACCACCTAGAGCAACAAAGTCGCCCAAGCTACGCGTCGCTTGATAAGCAGCGAACAAAATCAACGTTAAGATGATGGGCGCTAAAACAGAAAACTTAATGTAAGTTAGCAGTGAGATTGGACGCGTTAAGAAGATACACAGTAGTGCACCGATAATATTCGCAAGCGCCAATGACCAAATAATAGTGTAAGTAAGATCAAGGTGTGTCGTTACCATCGAAACGCCAGGCTGAATACCCAGCAATAACATACCACCTAGAAATACCGCCGCCGATCCAGAACCCGGCACACCAAATAGAATCGTCGGTACCATACTGCCACAAGAACACGCGTTGTTAGCAGACTCTGGCGCGATAACGCCTTTGATTTCACCGTTACCGAATTGGCTCTTGTCTTTACTCATGCTCATCGCAAAGCTGTAAGTCATCCAGTCGACTACTGAACCACCTAATCCCGGAATCGCACCGACCAAACTACCAAAGAAAGATGAACGGCCTACTAGCGGCAAGTTTTTAAAGACATCTTTAATACCTTGACCCAGTCCTTGCCCTAGTTCATTTCCTTCTGAGGCAATTGCTTTGTTTCGAATTAGCAAAGACACAATCTCAGGAAGCGCAAAGATACCAAGACCGACAACGATCAGAGGAATACCATCGTAAAGGTAATCTATATCGAAGGTAAAACGGAAGTCGCCCGTCGCTGGCGCACCACCTATGGTGCCTACGAGAAGCCCTATACCGCACGCTGCTAAGCCTTTAAAGATGCTACCGCCTGATAACGAAGCAACCACACTTAACCCCAACAGAGTCAACATGAAGAGCTCTGCGGAGGAAAACGATAAGACCACAGGTCGTGCTACTAAGATAAACACACTTAGAACAATGGCACCGACCACGCCACCCATCATAGAAGATAGGAAAGCGGCAGAAAGTGCGCGGGCTGCCTGCCCTTTTTTAGCCAGAGGAAATCCATCCATCACTGTCGCTTGGGACGAGCTGGAGCCGGGTATACCCATCAAAACAGAAGTAAAGGTATCTCCTGTCGGTACAACGGCGACTAACCCCATCAGCATCCCTAAACCAACTGATGGATCCATTCCGTAAATAAATGGCAGTAGTAAAGACATCCCTGCAATACCGCCTAAACCAGGAATAATCCCAACCACAAGACCAATTACAACGCCGAGCATCAGATAAGACAGATGCATTACGGACATCACCTGATCAAAGGCACTGAAGAAAACAGACATACTATCTCCAAAAACCGCTTAAGTATTCGCTATTTTATTTGATTGAATGTGAAACAACGTAGAAACAATATAAAAATAAGACGGTTTTTATACCGTCTTATTTTTCACGCTCTTTCAGATACTTCTTAGAACACTGAAATAAAAGAATTAAAGCTTGTAGTTAAATTCAGCTTTTAGCCAATCAGCAATCCAAGTGTACATTTCAGGAGAAATTGTCACTGCATCGCTTAGGTAAGTCGCAATGTCTAGGCCAACCGCATTTTGGTAAGGCCCGATTTGAACAGCAGCTTCTGCTTTGAATTTAGGATCTTTAATCATTTCACGCACACCTTTATTGTATGCAGCCAATACATCACTTGGCGCATCAGATGGCACGAAAATTACTTTTTGGAAGGCAAAACCTGCCGCTAAGAACTTACGGTACACATCATACTGCATGCCGCTAGGCTGTTTACCGTGAACAGTGTAGTAAGCTTCTTCAAACGTTGGAATGTCTGGGAACGCAGGATCACGAACGATATTACCCTCGTTGTTCATCACACCCACTGAGAACACAGGAACCGCTTTATTCGCTTCTACCAGCCCTTTTACATTACGAATGTAAGCAGATGAGGTTTGAAAATCGATTGTCGCTTCGCCACGCTCAAAGGCTAGACGACCCGCACCGCGACTCTTCATACCGAATACAGGTTTAACATCAGCACCCAATAGATCCAAAGCGATCAAGATAGGAAGCTCTAAACGTGTTGGGCCTTGAGAAGCAAGTTTAAGCTGTTGATCAAGCAATTTACCTACGTCTTTGCTGCTTTCAACACCTAAGTCAGGCTGAACATAAACAACACCGCCTGTTGGGCTTGCAAGAATAGGTGTCCAATCATCCAGTTTAAAACGTACACGCTTATCCCCTAGCATGTAAGGGAAAAGCGTTGAAGCAGACGTACCAATGATGCTTGAACCATCATCTTTAGCACGCTTGTAGAACAAGTTTGTGCCCGTTAAAGAACCGCCGCCAGGTTGGTTTTTGATAACGATTGTAGGCTCGCCGTCGATATGTGACGTTAAATTCGGAGCCATAAACCGAGCCCATACATCCGTACCGCCACCCACACCAAATGGAACAGTAAAGTTGACTGTATCAGGAACTGGACTGTCTTCTGCCATTACATTTGTAGCAGCAGTTACCGAAAATGCAGTAAGCGCGCTTACCGCCCAGTGAGTTAGCTTTTTCATATTATTACCTTTTATTTTTATAGTGCTTGTTAGCCTAGTTAATATGAACCAGACCTGAGAAAATCTTTTTCGCTGTTCGAACGAGTGATACGGACTTTACATCGCTTTCTTGCCATTGAGCGGTGAGATCAATAAAACCAGAAGGATGCTCTATCTGAAAAGACGTTTGTCCGACATCGCAGTTGACGAGCCTTTGAGCAATGGTTCCTTGATTGCAAAGTGCATTCACTATGGCAATACTGCCCGTAACCGCCAGCGCTTTATGGCATTTATGGGGAACAAAGTATCGAGCGCAAATCGTGCCACTGCTCTGCGATTTCGAGACTAAAATAGGCTTAGGAATCACTAAATTAGAGACATCTCCCATGCCCATTAATTTACCAGCTTGACGACGTATTGTTTCTAACCTCGCCATAAATACTTCATCGTTATCTAACTCTGAAGGCGATTCGTGACCCGTTTTGCCAAAACTATCGGCGGAGAAAATAACAACAGGCGTCGCGGCGTCAATGCAGGTCAATTCAATGCCATCAATCACATCTATCCGTTTTCCTGTCGGAAACAGCTTTCCCGTTTTGGCCCCCGCAACATCAAGAAATGTCAGCTCGATGGGTGAGCCTGGAAAGCTTGCTCCACTGATGTACACTTCTCCCTCGTACTGTACTTTTTTATTGGGTGTACGCACGGTGGAATGAATGATTTTGCTGGTATTTACATTTTTTATCTTTACGAGTGTTTTCTCATCGTCCGCATACACTAGACCAGATTCGATTGCGAACGGAGCGACGCCTGCGAGCATGTTGCCACAGTTAGGTGCGAAATCGACGGTTTGTGTTTCGATGCCAACCTGAGCAAATAAATATTCCACATCTGCATCGGGTGTGCGTGATGGACCGACCATTGCCACTTTACTCGTTAGGCTATTTCCTCCTCCTAACCCATCGAGTTGCAATTCATGACCAGAACCCATTATGCGCAGCAACAAAGCGGCAAGTTCATCTCGGTCTTCAGGCATATCTGTCAATCGCAGATAAGGACCCCGAGAAGTACCACCTCTCATCAAAACGCAGGGAATCATAAGTTCAGACATGTTCAAAATTTCCACTAGTAATTCTTATGCCGCTAAGAATTACACGCGAATTTAAATGCATCAAATGCAAAAATTATGGATAATCAATGTGAAAAACGCATTAATAAATAGGCTTATGCAATGCATCAAATCGAATTTAGAGACCTAACGATCTTTATTAAAGTGGCAGAAACAGGTAATTTCAGAGAAGCGGCGGAAGCGACTTTTTTGTCTCAACCTGCGCTCAGCAGACGCATACAAAGACTGGAAGAAGTCCTTGGAACTCAACTATTTGAACGAACAACACGCAAAACAAAACTGACCGCTGTGGGGCGAGAATTTTTACCAAAAGCAAGACGAATGCTAGAAGAATTTGAGCTGTCAATACTGGGCATAAAAGATATGGCTTCTCAGCAAAAAGGCAGTATCACAATTGCATGCATTCCAACCGCTGCTTTCTACTTTTTACCTTCCGTTATTAAAGCCTTTAATGAAAAATACCCTGGTATTCGCATTAAAATTCTAGACGAGAGTGCGAACCAAGGACTGGAATCGGTTATTCAAGGCGATGCAGACTTTGGTATAAACATGGCCATTGCGCAACATTCTGAAGTGAGTTTTACACCTTTGTTGGACGACCCGTTTGTGGTCTGTATGCGAAAAGATCACGCATTAGCGGAATTAAAAGAAGTGTCTTGGAAAGATTTAGAACCTTATCGTCTGATTAGCGTAGGACGTTCAAGCGGTAACCGCCTGCTACTCGATAAGTCGATTGTTCGAGATCAGGTTAACCTTAATAGTTTCTACGAAGTTCAACATCTCTCCACATCGCTTGGTTTAGTAGAAACGGGGCTTGGTCTTTCGATTGTACCTAAATTAGCGATGCCAATTGGTACTCACAGTATGCTGACGTCTCGCCCATTAACCGGTGTACAAATCGACCGTTCGATTGGGCTAGTGAAGCGCAATGCGACACCAGTATCGCCTTCTGCGGATTTGTTCATTCAAATTTTGTTAGAACAATGGTCATCAAATTAAGATGGCCTTAGAAGGCATAACTGAGACTGAAAAAGAGGCTTGACGAAAACCTCAGTTCAATGGAATTTCGGTCGTAGTTTTGACGGTTCGAAGTGATACCGACGTTTGAAATTTACGAATATTGGCGTCCGTGTGCAGCACCCGATCTACAAATTCTTCAAATGCCTGCATGTCAGGCACGACAACAACCATAACAAAGTCGTAGTTACCGGTTATTTGATAACAGTGTTTTACCTCAGACGATCGGTTAATAACACGTTTAAATGCATCGTATATCTCTTTACGGTCACGTTCCATCTCTACAGACACCAACAGAGTGAGCTTATTTCCCGTGAGTTCAGGGTTCAGCAGAGAGACATCACCGACAATGATATTTTCGTCTCTTAGTCGTTTTACTCTTTTATGACAGGCCGGCGGTGACAAGCCCACTTCTTCCGCTAACTCAACGTTCGCTATACGATTGTTACGTTGTAAAACGGTTAAGATTTTTCGGTCAATATTATCCAACTCCATAAATTTCTCGAAGCCTCCTCTTTGCTGTTAAGAATTTCTTTATTAGATAAACATAAAAAATAAAACAATCCTATAGCGAGCAGATTGAGCGACAAATTTCTTACTAAGTACATAAACTATCGCCATGATCTTTTTGGAGTTAAACCATGCGTAAACAAGTAGGGCTTTTATTGAACGGGCTTTTATTGAAAGGATTGTGGCAAGAGATTTTTAGCGTCACCTGGACGCTGTTTAAAGTCATGATTCCAATGATAGTCATCATTAAAGTGATAGAAGAGCTTGGTGGCATTATCTTACTTAGCCAATGGCTCAGCCCTGTCATGTCTTTCGTTGGCTTACCCAGTGAAATGGGGCTTGTTTGGGCAACCACTTTGGTGACGAACATCTACGCTGGGCTGCTGGTATTCATGAGTACAGACGCAGATTTAACCGTTGCTCAAGTGTCCATTCTTGGAATCTTACTGCTAATCGCTCATGGCCTTCCAATCGAAGCCGCCATCGCCAAAAAAGCAGGCGTGGGCCTAATGATGACACTGGGTATTCGCCTTGGTGGAAGCTTGTTAATGGCGTGGGTTGTCCATCACATTTATCAAGCAGGAAATCTTTTAAATTACCCTGCGGAAACCGCTTGGCAACACACACCTTCAAGTCATTCTAGTTATGCTGACTGGGCTATTAGTCAAGTCGAAGGCCTCTTCATGATCTTTATCATTATCGCGGCACTTATTACGTTCTTACGTCTCTTAAAACTACTTGGCATTGAAAAGCTGATGGGAATTGCGCTTAAGCCTATTTTATCATTATTAGGCATTAGTCGAGAGGCCACCAACTTGACTGTCATAGGCATCACATTAGGGCTTTCCTTTGGTGGAGGCTTATTAATCAACGAAGCAAAACGCGGACACATTTCTCCAAGAGACATTTTTGTTGCCATCATGCTGCTGAACCTACTGCACAGCTTGATTGAAGATACCTTACTTATATTATTAATCGGCGCGAATTTCACGACCATTTTTTGGGGAAGGATCGTGTTTTCTATTGCGGCCATCAGCCTTTTAGTATTCGTGATTAACCGACTAGACGAAGCGACGTGTCGTAAATACTTTTATAAGAAGATCAGTGATTAGCCACCACTTACACCCTCGAAGTTTAAGGAAACTCAATAATGGCCTGTATCGCACTTAGAATCTGATCTAGGTTAATAAAGATACCTAAGATAAACAGTTTTATTATCGGAGATTTATGGCTGATTTGTTCATACATCACAACCAAAGGCTGTTGAATGATATTAACAATATCCTGAAGCATGGTAGGTTGTTTGGCCGTACTCCAATCAGGAATGCTCATCGGCGGAGGAAGAACAGTGGGGATCTTTCCATTTTGTAACGACTTATAACCCTCCTGTAGCATAATAACGGAGCTGTACAGATAGTCTGCTATTCCTTGAATCAAAGGCTTGAGCGTGTTCCATTTTTCTGTACTCATATTCGCAAGGCAGGCATAGCTGTTACGAGTTGAGGGGTTTAACATATTACAAGCTTGCCCATATAAACCGTAAAACGACGTAAAGAGAGTTTTCCACTCTCCCAATTGGTTGGCAATCGACTCATTCGATGTATCACTCATTCACTAAACCTACCTTAAAACGTTCAAAGTAACGCGCTCTGCATTACACAATCGACAAGCTCACAAGCAAAACGCAGTCTATCAAACTGACAGACTGCGTTTGCCTGTATTAGACTTCGTTAAATAGACTTACTTAACTCCGTCTGAAATCAGAGTCGCACTGGCTTTAGCAAGCGCTTCGCCGCTATTTAGTAATGTCTCAGCGGACTCATAAAGTACAGGTCGGTCTTTCAACTCTTGCATTGCCGGCGTAAGAGCCGCTTTAAACGCGGACCATGCTTCAGCAATCACTCCGGGGTTGTTCCCAACAGAAGGAAAAGGCTGATCAATGGGAGCAGGCGTTAAGTTTATAACCACTTTATCGCCGCTATTGATTAGACTAATAAAGTTCTTGTCCAAATCTTGGACTGACTTATATAGCGCTTCAAGCAGCGACAAAAGATTCTTATCACTGCTGTCGAATCCCCACTTATCTTCTTCAATTGCAGCCCCTACTGTGCGCAACACTCCAGCAAATGATGCTAAGTAATACGTCCAGTCCGTTAGAGTCTTCGTTTGCGTGTTAACCGTTGATGTATCAGTCATTACATTTCTCCTAGATCATTATTTGCTGACAGATTTAAGTAATTTCGTAAGAGCCGAAATGTTTTCGGCTGCCATAAAGGTACCTGGGGCATTTTTACCGTTAACAACAGTGGTATATGGCGGTGCTTGCAGAGCCTCATTAACGCTCTTCATGTCTTGTGAAAGAGATGCTATATGACCGTTAATGGCACTGATTGCCTCTGAATTAAACGTCTGCTGGGCTTGGTTTAGATGATTAACTAATGGTAATAGAGGTATGAAACCTGAGCTGGTCGCACTCACAAAGGCATTGATAGCGACCGTTACGTCTGATGCAATCCCAGATGCTTGTGTGGTAAAGCTGTGCTTTACACCATTAAGGGCACTGGTATATGACATCTTCGACGCAGGGTCAGTACACCCAGACACATCCAAAACAATTGAAATTGGGTTTAAAATGGCATTAATCATTTTCAATTTTGAGGCGGTACTGTTGAGATGCGCCATTGAAGAGCTTGCGATTAAATTCGAGTTGCTCGCAATGGGTGACAACGCGTTGCCGAAATGAACCATGCAAGTGAGAATACCTTGCACATCAGAATGAATCGATGCGCAGTTAGACGACAATGTACTGACCTTTTTAGTCAATGTGTCGCAGTCACTCACAAACGACGCCATAATTTGACTCAGTGCCGTTGTTTGCTCACCTTTACTGACTTTGCTTTGTAATCCCGTTAAGGTCGCTAACAAACTGTTAGCGCCGTGTATCCAGCTATTTACAGTCGCCACCGAAGTCGTGATAGTTTTTGGATCCGGTAACTCACTTTCTGATGCCGTTACTTTTGCCGCGATCGATTCAATCTGATTTTTCAAATCAGGTAGACCAGTCTGAATTTCGTGAATTTGGCCCTGTTGAGTGGAGATCGTCGCCGACGCCTCTTCAAATACATCTCCTAGTACTTTGATCGAATCCAAGAAGGTAAAAATATCGACGATGCTGGTAAATATCGTGTCTATATCATCCAGCTGAGTTGCTAATAAACTACTGATTGGAAAAGCGCCCTGCATGGCTTCCAAACCCGTTTGCAACGATTCGACCGGACTAGAGAGCGCATTCAACTGTGAAATAAGACCATTAGCAGCCGTTTCTAAACTCGTGACTGCGGCGGATGCATCATTGCTCATCATGCTGCTTCTCCATTATTCGATGTCAATTGCTTAAGAACATTGGTGTTCTGCTGAACACTCGCCGCAGCCTCTTGGGTTGTTTTCGATGCGTAACCACTAGGAATAGAAACAGCGGGCTTACCGTTATTCGAACTAGATATAGAGGCCTGCCCCGATGAAGCGGTGCTTTCTGATGACGCACTTTGAGAGGCTGAAGGCGGTGGCGCGATGCTAATAGAATCGATGTCGATGGTTCCAGTGATTAGAGCATTGACAAGCGCATCAACCGACGTCGTGATTAACTCATTTTTCTGCTGTTGATTGTCATTTTTGTAGTTCAACAGCAACTCCGCAACATGCGCCCAACCACCAATCGCTTGAGCGGTTGCACTGGTTTGCGTTTTCGCATTAAACAGAGCGCCTTGCTGTGCGAAATTATTTCCAGATAGACCACCATGAATCGCGGTCATTAAATCCCCAATTCCAAGCGCATCAACCAGCTTTTTCTCTAGGTCATCGGTCAACTTAGACAAACCGGAAAGCTCTTCCGCTTTCTTGATCAGAGGATCTAGCAAGTGGTGAATCAACCACTCTGCGGCATGAAACAGCCATTTAACAGGCCATAGAATGTCATTTATGATCTTCATCGCTTCGTGAACAGGCGTGATATGACTGCTTGCATGCGTAATCGATGCTTTTGCTTCAGAGATATGGCTGGAAACATCACCTACGGCTTTGGAAATATCGTTGGCAAAATCGCTAATCACATCGGTGATGTCTTCAAACGCCTTTGCAACAGGTTCGATGTCCGTGGACACTTCCGTTTTTATTTTGTTGTACTCATCGACTACATTTGATAATTTTTCTGCCGCTTCTGAACCAGACAAGGCTTTCACCAGCGTGCCTGCAATGTCTAGCAATGCATTTAAAATCGCCAACGTTTTAGTCGCATCAGGTACATCATGTGCAATGTCTACAAGCGTACTCTTAAGCGTATTTAAGCCTTTTTCGACGTCTTTCATGACAGAATCAATGTCTTCAACCGTCACTTTTAGAGGCGCAATGGCTTCATTGACACTGTCGATCACACTGCCTGCCGCTTCAAGTGCGCTGGCCACGACATCCACACCGGGGACCACTTCTAAAGCAGCACATACCGCTTGCAGATCCGTTACAACCTCGCAGACATCATTAAATACAATAAAGACCTCATCGATATCGTTAAGAACATTGGTAATATCGATCACCGCATTGTCCAAGGTGGTAACGGGGGTAATTAACGTTGCGACATTATCGCCGACCTGATTAAGGTCAAGAAGCACTTGCTCAAATGGGCTGTCCATTTAATCTCCCTGCTCGAAATGAGTTAAAACAGGGATACTAGACGACAAATATCGAATGATAAATTACACGGGATTACACTAAAGTTATTAGGTGTATAACGTCTAAGTGTTTGATATAAAGAAAATGTATTCGTAAAAATTGTGAGAAAACTGACACGCTAAAGGCAACGAATTGAAGGGAAAGCAAAATGGACGACAGCAAAACAATAAAAGGGGCTCACGTTGAACAATATCAGCAACAGGGCTTCACCTTATACGAAAATGCGATGCCACATGAGCTGCTGACTAAACTACAAACGCTAGCAGATACGCTGGAAAAAAAAGCATTGGATACTCACCATGCGGGTCAGAAAGCACCTCATGCTTGTGTAGTACAAGATCCTGCAGGACCCCGCTTAATGCGTTATGACGATATCTTTTTAAATGAGATGGACGCCACCTTGGATTTGTTAGCCACTCCGGCCATGATCAACATCACAAAAGAGCTATGCGGTGATGGGTCAATCCCTCTGCAATGTGATATTTTGTATAAGCACCAACATCCACATCCTGTCATCAATTGGCACCAAGACGCTCAGCACCCTAAAAATTATCCATACCTAAATATTGGCATTTATTTAGACGACGCTAATCTAGACGATGGCTGTTTAAAGTATGTGCCTGAAACACAGCACGAACTACTGGATATTCAAACGCTTTCAGAAAAACACGGTTGGAATATTCCTGGGGTTGTGGAACAACCCGCTAAAGCGGGCGATATTTTGGTTCAAGACATGATGATTTTGCACGGATCTGCCCCCAAACGTACGGAAGGCAGCCGCAGAACCATCTATGTCGAATTAAGACCAAGCAACGGCGTTAGGGAAAGTGGCCGTCAATCAGAGCGCTGGATAACACTCAGAGAACAATGGATGGCACTCGTCATCGAACGCGCTGATCCAACTCTTATTCCAGCACATTGGTTTGATCTCTATCCAGTCGGTAAGGTCGATAAAGAAGTCCTCATTGCAGACCTTGAAAAATACAAGGAACCGCCGATTCCAGGAGTATGGGCGACCTTTCCCGTTGATCACCCTGACTACCCCGTCCCTTCGGATATGAGATAGTTATTGATAATAGATAGCCACTGATAATAGATGACGACTGATAATAGCTACTAAAATAGACAAGGAAACCAATATGGAAAAAGCGATCAATACGATTCTTAACTTTTTTGACGAAATTAGCCTGCCCTATCAGCTCGTTCATCTTGACGATAAAACCTTCTTGCCAGGTATCAAAATCGACAATGGCGGTTTATTAATTGATACCGAAAAGTTACTTCACCCGGGTGACCTTCTCCACGAAGCAGGGCACATTGCGATTAACCCTCCTGCAGATCGAACTGAATTAAGCGGTGATATGAAATACGCAGGACATACTGGCGCTGAAGAAACAGCAGCCATTGCTTGGTCTTATGCGGCATGTAAATACATTAACCTTGATGTAACCGTATTGTTTCATAAAGAGGGCTACAAAGGTGGCTCATCCAATATGATAGACGCCTTTGAAAGTGGTGGAGGTTTTGGCTTTCCATTGCTTCAATACTGGCAAATGTGCGAAGCAAATGGCACACCTGAGGGTTACCCTAAAATGAAGGTTTGGCTTAGGAGTAACTAGGGAAGGCGTCCCGAGGCAAGTGTCGCCGTCCAATATTGAGCATATTGGCAAAGAAGCTAACAAAGAATGAAAGAGCGCTTAGTCCACGCTCGGCAACTGCTCCTGCGTTGCCCTAATGACCTACATCCATGTAGGCCTCCTTTAGGCCTTTCAGAGAAACAGCCTATTTTTTATAACAACCCATTTTCTGTAAAATTTATTGTTTATATACGTCTTTATCAAGGCCGTACTTTCGCATTTTGTCATAAAGGGTTTTACGCGGTAGGCCAAGCGCATCCATGGTATCTTTAATCGATCCTTTTTGACGCATAAGCTCTTGCTCTAACAACGTTTTTTCAAATCGTTCAACCTGTTCTGGCAAGGTCATAATACCGGGATTATTTTCGTTAATAATAATCTGATCAAACTCAAACGACCCAGCTTCTCCCATCAACACGTATCGTTCGGCAAGGTTACGCAGTTCACGAACATTACCGGGCCAGTCGTAGTTCATTAAGCTGTGCATTCTCGCTGCCGAAAGCGATTGTGACTCACGCTTATATTGCGCAGTGGCAACCAAACAAAAATGCTGCCAAAGCAATGGAATATCGTCTTTGCGATCTTTTAACGACGGAATATCCACACGAACAACGTTCAATCGATAATACAAATCCTGACGAAAAACACCTTCGTCACTTAGATCTTTAAGGTCAACCTTCGTTGCCGCTAGAATACGTAAATCCAGATCAATCGCCTGATTAGAACCCAGTCGCTCAACTCGACGCTCTTCTAACACGCGAAGCAGTCGAATTTGCATCGACATCGGCATGCTCTCGATTTCATCAAGAAACAAGGTGCCGCCATTGGCATGCTCTAGCTTACCAATACGTTGAGATTTTGCGTCCGTGAATGCGCCTTTTTCATGCCCAAAAAGCTCAGACTCCATGATGGAGTCGGGCACCGCGCCACAGTTAATGGCAACAAACGAATTAGATCGACGAGAACTGTGCTCATGGATATAACGCGCAACCATTTCTTTGCCTGTTCCGGTCTCTCCTTGAATCAGTATGTCCGCTCCCGTATCGGCGACGTGAAGAAGCGCCTGACGCAAACGATGCATTCCTGGCGTATTACCAATAATTCTAGGACCGGGCGCATTTTGAGCGGCCAGTTCCAAACGAAGATTTCTGTTTTCTAAAGTTAACTGGCGCTTTTCGCTGGCTCTTTTAACCACTTCGATAAAGTCTTCATTTGAAAACGGCTTCTCGATGAAATCGTAAGCCCCTTCTCGAATGGCCGTTACTGCCATCGAGATATCGCCATGTCCGGTGATGAGTATAAAAGGGATTTCGGGGTCAATTTTCTTCACTTCATTGAAAAAATCTAACCCGCTTTTACCCGGTAAGTTAATGTCGCAAACAATAACGCCGTGCCAGTCGATGGAAATTAAATCTATGGCAGATTGGGCATTCGCTAGAGCAGTAACATCAAAGTCTTCCAATTGAAGCGTTTGAGAGATAGCCATTCGGACCGCTTGTTCATCGTCTATTAGCAGTACTTTATCCAGCGACATCATTTACCCCTACCCATTTATGCTCGACAAAAGCGGGTAGAGTAACATAAAACTCAGCCCCACCCTGAGGGTGATTATGTGCACTGATCTCCCCTCCCATCGATTCAATAATCCGTTGACTAATAGACAAGCCTAAGCCTAGCCCAACACCCAATGATTTTGTTGTAAAAAAGGGTTCAAATAAGCGTGAAAAATCCGTTTCAGAAAAGCCCGGCCCAGTATCATGAATCGCGATTTGCACTTGATCGCCCTCGATAGAATAGGCAGAGATATTTATACTCCGTATTGTAGACTTGGCGTCGACAATCGCATCCACTGAATTCGCTAATATATTGACAATCACTTGCTCTAAAAACACCATGTCGCCCATTACCATGTGCGGACATTGCTCTAATCCTGAAAGCGCTATTTGACCTTCTCTCATGCGTGAAGACATGATCCGCAACGCGCCATCTTGGGCAGACTGAACGCTGATAGGACGGGAGGCGACATCGCCCTTTCGGGCAAAGACTTTGAACCGAGCAATGATGTCCCCCATATGATGTCCAAGTTGACTAATTTGCTGTAAGTTTAGTTCAACCTGATCGATACGGTCCCTCTGTAAAAACTTCAAGCTGTTATCCGCAAAGGCACGAATTGCGGTTAATGGCTGATTCAGCTCATGATTCAAGCCCGCACTAAGCTGACCTAGAACGGCCATTTTTGCAGTTTGTATTAGCTCTTCCTGAGTTTCTTTATGCTCCATTACCTCTTGTCTAAGCAGGCCATTCGCCTCTTCTAACTCTCCCGTTCGCTCTCTGACTCGTTCTTCCAAAGCCTGACGAGCCGCCGTAATCTCTTTTTCGTAGCGCTTACGTTCCGTCATATCGTGAAACGTAACCAGATACCCGCGTCGATTCGGAAGCTGAAGCTCACACAAGGTCATTTCAACTGGGATAGCATAAGAAACATTCGCCACTAACTCTCCTTCTAATGTGATAAAGCGCCCACCCGCATCAATTTCATTGTCTTTTTTATCTGTCATCTGACTCCAAAAATGTAGATAGGACGGCGAGCAATGAAAAAGTGTTTCTAATGGTTTATTGATGACACCTGACAAGAGCTTTCCAACTAACTGCTCCACAGCAGGGTTAAAGGATTCAATGCAAAAATGGTCGTCCAATGTAACCAAACCCGCCTGCGTATTTTGAATCACTTCGCGTATATAAGCTTGATTATGGCGCGCCATTTCAATGGCGTCTGAACGTTCCTGCAACATGCGTTTTCTAAGCAAAGCCAGTCCTGCCAACAAAGCGCTGATTATGACGCCACCCGCAAAAATGGCACGCCACAAGGCGATTTCATCGTTCAACAGCTGTAGCGGTTTTAATAACACCACCTTGAAACCAAACAACTGAATCGGTTGGCTCATTTTTAAATAAGAACGACGTTCAAAGCTCTCACGACCACTCTCTCTTTTCGTTTCTTGCAGTAATTCAACGATAGACACACCTTGATTAAAAGGTTCCGAATTTATAATCGGTAAAGTTTCTATCATCCTATCTTTGTAGCGACGGCTGTCTGCAATTCTCGTCAGCTCCTCATGTGATAACTCACCCATGACTTTATAAAGCCAATCAGAGTTAGAGGAACTAAACACAACGTTGTCTGGATCAAGCAATAAGAATTCGTAAGACTGTGTGTCAAAGCGCTTTTCAAACTGTCTCAGGTCCACCTTTACAACGGCTACGCCAACAATGTTTTGGTTGAAATACACAGGGTATGAAAAGAAGTAACCTCGACGGTTCGAGGTCGTTCCTAAAGCATAGTAACGACCCTCTTTCCCTTGAATAGCTTCTTGAAAGTAGGGGCGAAATGAAAAGTTTCTGCCGACAAAAGTCGCTTCTTCTTCGTAATTTGAAGCTGCAACCGTTAACCCATCGACGTTCATAATATAAATATCAGACGATTCAGTAATATGGTTAATCTGAGCCAGCTCTCTATTGAGCAGATTAATATCGGTTGGAATACCTCTGTATAACGCTCTTCTCACTCGATCATTAGCAGCCAAAAGAATCGGCATATGCTGATATTTAGCAATGGCGCTTTCTAAGACATTCGCAAGTTGATTTAGCTGTATTTCTGAGTTTCTTTTTAAGCTCGTGAGTTGCTGCTGGCGGTAGGCTTCGCTGACACGCCACACAGCGATCAAGCATACAAACGCAACAACGACATAAAGCCAAACGGTGCGCTTGTTGCTAGAAGAGAATTGTTTGAAAGATTGGGGCATTTGGACTCATAATCATCTGTCTATTTTTATGAGTCTCAGTATAAAGCATTCTAGGGAATTAACTGAATATGACTTGGAAACTCGGAATCATTAATAACACGCGTCTGAATTTCAAATACATCTTGGATAAAATCAGGCAATAGCACGTCACTTGGCTTACCCTGCGCCACAATACCCCCCTGATTCATCACAATAACGCGATCAAAATGCAAAGCATGGTTTAGATCATGTACTGCCACTAACAACGTGCTCCGAATTTTTTTTATCAGCGACAAAACCACAAGCTGGTGTTTGACATCAAGGTGGTTAGTCGGTTCATCCATCGCAATAATAGGAGTATCTTGAGCAAGCGCTCTAGCAATGTGAAGACGTTGCTGCTCTCCACCTGACAAGCTCTGCCAGCTTTGTTCCCGCTTATCCCACATTCCCACCTGACGAAGCGCGTCATCGACATAGACTTGGTGTTCATTTGTCCATCGGGTAAACGGATTCAACCAAGGGGTGCGCCCAAGCGAAACCGCGTCGAGCGCTAAAATACGATCTTCCGTATGGGCTTTTTGCTGAACGAAAGACAAAGTTTGAGCAAGTTCCCGCCGCTTAAAACGTGACACAGGTTTATCGCGCAGTAACACCTCACCCTTTTGCAGCGGCGTTAAACCGCATATCTGTCTCAGCAGCGTCGATTTTCCTGAGCCGTTTGGCCCCATTAGCGCAACCCGTTCATGCGGTTTAACCTCTAATGACACATCGCTAAGAATGGACTTACCCGCTAACTGATAAGAAAGGTTACGCACCTTTATTGTCATTTTTTAGATCCTCTAACCAAAATGACCGCAAAACAAGGCGCTCCGATAAGCGCGGTAACAACACCAATTGGCAATACCTGACCTGACATAATCGTTCTAGCGCCAATATCACACACAATTAAAAATACCGCTCCAATCACCGCACAAGCCGGAATAAGTACAAGGTGTTTACTGCCAAATAAAAAGCGGGCGGCATGAGGCACAACCAAACCGACGAAACCGATAGCACCCACCATAGACACCATCACGGCCGTCATCATGGCCGTCGCACCGATCAACACGACCTGAACTCGACGTACAGGTATTCCGACAGACGCAGCAGCATCGTTACCAAACAAAAATGCATCTAAGGCTCGACCATGCCATAGAACCAAAGCTAAGCCGATAACCAATACCGGAACAGCCAACGCCACCTCGTTCCAGCGAACACCCGACAAATTACCAAGCAACCAAAACATGATGCCTCTCGCCTGTTCTGCGTTGGCTGATTTTGCGATGATAAACGCCGTCAATGCGTTAAAAAGCTGAGACCCTGCAATCCCAGCTAAAATGACCTGAGAAGAAATTTCAGATGCAAATCGACCTGTCGCTAAAACAGCCAGCATTGCGACGAATGCAAAAGCCATTAGAGCACCAATCAACGCTCCAAACGACATACTCAACACGCCCGCGCCAATGCCTGCTATCGTGACCATGACAGCCCCCGTTGAAGCACCCGCTGAAATACCAAGTAAATACGGGTCGGCTAAGGCATTTCGTAGCAAAGACTGTAACACCAATCCTGTAATGGCCAACGCAGCACCACAACACCCCGCTACGATCGTACGCGTAAAGCGGTAGTTCCAAATAATGCCTTGATCAATCGGATTAACCGCCCAGTTTTGATCAAACAAACCGTTTAGCAAGGACTTAATCACGATAGAAATATCTATATTGGTTTCGCCAATTGCGACACCAAATATCAGTGCTATAGCAATAAGAACAAAGCTAACAAACAGAAAAAAGGAGCGATACGACGCCGCTCCTATCACTGAAAGCAGTGGCATTTAATTAAGATCTTCGACAGCTTGAGTAAGTCGTTCAAGACCCGTTATGACACGAATAGTCGTGTCCATTTCTTGTGCATCTATAATGACGATATTGCCATTTTTTACGGCTTTCATTTCCTTTGTAACTGGATCGGTGCGTAAGAATTCTAACTTTTTCTGGAAATCATCAGCGGGAAAACGGCGGCGTTTCATCTTTGCAATCACAATAATATCAGGGTTCGCTTTCGCGATCGTTTCCCACCCTACGGTAGGCCATTCTTCATTTGACTGAACAATGTTCTCGATACCCAACGTTTTCATAATGTAACCCGGAGCACCCTTCTGCCCTGCCACGTAAGGGTCGATGTCCATCGCGGCACTTGAAAACCAAAATACTGCAGATCGCCCATCTACCCCGGCTTTTTCAGCTCGCTCGGCCGCTTTTTGCTCTCGAGTTGTCAACGAGGCAATCAGGTTTTCACCTTGTTCGGGAACATTAAAGATGGTTGAAAGTTGAGAAATCGACTTATACAAAGAAGATATTGAGAACTGGTCTAACCGCGTGCCATCAAGCCCAGTGGTGTTGTCTTTGTTGTCGCAGTCCATTGGTAAGTTGTACGTTGAAACACCCATGTCGTGAAACTGTTCACGTGTCGCAACAACACCTTGAGCGCCAACATGCCACTCATACTGTATGGCAACCAATTCTGGGCGCTTACTCAAAACAGCTTCAAAGCTAGGGTCATTGTCCGCAAGACGCGGAATGTCTACGTTAGCATCAGCATACTCTGGTAAAACATCACTAAACCAAACGGATGTTCCCTTCACGGCGCTTGCCAATCCCAATGAATATAAAATTTCGGTTGCCGCCTGACCTATCGTTACCGCTGAAGAAGGCGCCTGTTCGTAAACATGAGTATAACCACAGTTTTCAATCGTAACGGGGTAATCCGTCGCCGCCTGAGTGTGAGCAGAGAAAACGACCATCGATGTCGCGAAAAAACGACTTACATGTTTCAATTCCATACGAACAATTGACCTTATGAACAAGCTAAAATAGGGATAAATCAAAATAGAGAAAAGTAAAAATAAAGAGATAAAAATAGAAATGGGAATGTATCAAAAAGTGCGACGCCAGTTTTGTCGTTCTATTCACCTTTAACTTGAATTAATTTAGTGTGTCTAAAAAGCGCTCAATATCCCCAAACTTAATGCTCTCTAAACCGCCTTCTAATTGCGTTTTATCACACCCTATCTCCTGCAAAAGGCATCACTTGATCAATGTGCGCTTTGTCCACGAGCAACATCAGAAGTCGATCGACCCCAAGGGCGACACCGGCACATGTAGGCATACCTTCGTGTAACGCACTGACAAGTCGTTTGTCTGCGATTCGATCCGGTTGTTTGTTCTGCAATCGCATACTCATGTCTTGATCGATACGAGCCTCTTGCTCAACCGCGTCGGTCAATTCATAGTAGCCATTAGCCAGCTCCATTCCCTGCCAATACAGTTCAAATCGAGCACTCACGGCATTACCGTGATCATCTCGATATTTCTTGGCAAGTGCTGCTTGTGACTCTGGATAATCATAGACAAAGCACGGAGAAACTTGACCGATATTGGGTTCAATTGCCGTACTGAAAAGCAACTCTAGCAAGGTGTCGCGATCAGTTTCTTCCAAGCCAAACTCGGTTAAGCGGTGTGACTGCGCTTGCAGCACTTCAATACTGACCGTAAAGGGGTCGATGTTGAGGTGCTTTAGAAATACCTCACGATAAGATTGTTTGTCATAGGTCAGTTCTGAACGAATAGCAGTATGGTTAGACATTTGCCCAACAACAAACTGGAGTAATTGCGCCATGTCATCCATCAATTTCCAATGGTCGTACCCTAATCGGTACCATTCAAGCATGGTGAATTCGATGCTATGCCGACGCCCTAAGTCTTCGGCACGAAAGACCTTCCCTAACTGATAAATACTCGGCATACCCGCGCACAATAGACGCTTCATCGCAAACTCGGGTGACGTTTGCAAAAAATAAGTCACCTTTTGACCTGCGGTTTTCGTCGTCGTTGTTAATACTTCAATATGAGGATCACTGATACTCCCCAGCGACAAACACGGCGTGTCCACTTCTAGTACATTTTCCAAAGAGAAATACTCGCGGATTGCTTTTAAAAGCGTCGCTCTTGCTTGTAATGTATTAACGTCTGCGGTGGGTTGCCAGTTCGTTGGATGGTACATATCTATTGGTCTCTCGGGCTTTTTTCTTTCGTGCGCTACTCACGACTATTCAGTAGTAGAAGTACAAGATGGAGGCTTCTTTTTAAGCGCTCTTAGCGTACAGATAGGCGTTCATTAGCGCTCATCAGCGTACGTAGCTCATAAAAAAGCCCTCACACTGGTAATCACCAACTGTGAAGGCTTTTATCAGTTTATACTGTTTTTACGCAGTATAAATCCGTTTTTATTTACCAGTCGCACGCGATACGTATTCGCCCGTACGAGTGTCGATACGCAACACTTCACCAATGTTAATAAACAATGGAACACGTACCATAGCGCCCGTTGTCAACGTCGCAGGCTTAGAACCACCGTTTGCAGTGTCGCCTTTCAAACCTGGATCTGTTTCGGTCACTTCCAACTCAATAAAGTTTGGAGGTGTCACAGCCAATGGCGCGCCGTTATACAAAGTAACGATGTAAGTTTCTTGCTCTTTTAGCCATTTAACTGCATCGCCGACCGCCGTTGCATCAGCACCATGCTGCTCAAAAGAACCGTCCGTTGCCATGAAATGATAGAACTCACCGTCTGTGTATAGATATTCCATGTCGGTATCCATTACATCAGCGCCTTCAATGCTATCGCCCGATTTGAACGTACGCTCCCAAACACGACCTGATTTCAGGTTACGCAGTTTGATACGGTTGAATGCCTGACCTTTACCTGGCCGAACGTGCTCGTTGTCCAGCACCGCACATGGGTCACCATCAATCATTAATTTGTTACCATTACGAATATCGCTGGCTGAATAACTACCCATAATTCCTCTCAATCTCTTTTTAAGAGTTAGTAAAAGGCTCATACCATACTGCGATCTAAATACTAAAGTGCTTTAGTGACAGTACCTATATGGTTTATGATTCCGACTATTGCGACCAGATAAGGCCGACGTAAAAATCAAGCAGAGCCATTAAATCGAAAAAGTTGCGCGCAATAATACCCTAAATAAATCGAATTTTGCAGATATTTGACGTGATCCAGATCCAAACACATGAAGAACAGACCTCTTGGAGCCATGAATTAAAGCGCGCCATTACTCAATTACCCGAACTTCTAAAGGAACTGGATCTGCCAGCTGACCTCGCCGCAACCCATATCGGCGCGACAAAAACCTTTCGACTATTAGTGCCTCGTCCTTATCTATCTCGTATTGAAAAGGGCAATCTAAATGACCCTTTGCTATTACAAGTCTTACCCCAACATCAAGAACTAGCGGATGTTGAAGGCTACTTAAAAGACCCTTTGCAAGAAGCCAATCACACGCCTCAAAAGGCTTTAGTGCATAAGTACGAAAGTCGAGTACTCGTCATTACAACTGGAATATGTGCGGTAAACTGTCGCTACTGCTTTCGTCGCCACTTTCCGTATGGTGATAATCAGTTGGCTCAATCTGAGTGGCAAAGTGTCATCGATTACGTCACCAATGATAAAAATATAAATGAAGTCATCTTGAGCGGCGGTGACCCTCTGATGCTCAAAGATAAAGTATTGGCAGAACGGGTCAGAAGCTTAGAAAGCATTGCCCACCTCAAACGTCTGCGTATTCATACCCGCTTACCTGTCGTGATTCCATCGAGAATCGACGATGAGCTCATTTATTGGATGAGCCAAAGCAGACTATCGATTGTCTTGGTCACGCACATTAATCACGCAAACGAAATAGACCAAGCCGTTGAATCCGCTATGCTGCGCTTAAAGCAAATCGGAGTCACTCTGCTCAACCAAGGCGTCCTTTTAAAAAACGTAAACGACTCAGTAGAGGCCCAAGTCGATTTAAGCAACCGCTTATTCCAAGTCGGCTTACTGCCTTACTACATGTTTACCTTTGACCCTGTCGCTGGCGCAGCACATTTTGATATTCCGATTGAAGACGCGCAGCGTCTTATGGGAGAGGTTACGAAAAAGCTTCCCGGGTACTTGGTACCAAAGCTGGCTAAAGAAATTCCCGGTAGAGCATCAAAAACGGTCTTTGCCCCACAATAACACCACAAAAAGTAAGCGTTCCGAAAATAAAAACACCACGTTCCACAAAAACAATTTTAAAAATGTAATGGGAAGTATTATCATTTTCAAAATTTTTTATGTATAGCTCATTTTTTAGCTATGACTTTTTCATGGAGATCCGTGGTTATGTTCTCAATTCGCTCTGCTGTTCGTCGTTCTCTAGTATCCACCAGCGTACTTTTGTCATCGAGTATCTTGTTATCATCAAATGCCTTGGCTGATGTAACGCTGCCGACTAAGTTCGGTGACGTAACTGTTAAAGACAATGCCGAACGTATTGTCACTTTATACGAAGGCGCATTAGATGCTATGACTGCAATTGATGTCGACGTACTAGGCAGTATCAGTACTCGCGGTGGCGACGGCGTCGCTGAATACATCTCCGATCAAGTCCCTAATATTCAAATCGTCGGCACGACGAAAGAAACCAATATCGAAGCGGTACTCGGATTACGTCCAGACGTTATCATGGCACCTTACTACTTGTCCGAGTCTCAATATAAAATTTTGTCTAAAATCGCGCCAACGATTGCCCCAAACTTTGATCGTTCAAATGCGGCCGTATGGGAGAAAGAGACGCTTTTCTTCGCTAAAGCCATCAATAAAACAGCGGATGCTGAAATCGCGATCGACAACGTCCATAAGCTAGCAAAAAGCACCAAAGCGACACTGGAAGCAACGATTCCCGCAGATCAACGTGAGGCAATGGTCGCACGCTGGATGCCACAAGGCCCAATCGTCATGGCGGACTACTTGTTTGCGAGTGGATTACTGTCTTCTGTGGGTTTAGAGCCAACACATAAAAACTTGTTAAAAGGCAAACGTCCTCACTCCAGCCCATTGAGTCTAGAAAACCTCTCTGTCGTCGATACGGACTGGTTATTCCTTGCCACGTTAAATAAAGACGGCAAAGATGCTTTAGAAGCGGCCAAAAAGTCACCTTCGTTCTCACGTCTTAATGTGGTAAAACAAGATCGCGTCACCTTAGTGGATGGTCAAACTTGGACCAGCGCATCTGGCCCTATTGCAGCAACTGAGGTTATTAATAATGTCGCCGACGCGTTGTTAACTAAACCTTCTACTAATTAAAGAGAGCCTTTCGCCCCGATCAATGCTGATATTTCTTAAAGACTTATTTAAGGAACAAGCCCCTAGCCAGCGTACACTTTTACCTTGTTTTTTAGTGTGCTCTGGCTTGTTTGTGCTTGTGACATTGCTTTCTTTGCTCATTGGCGCTGGCCAAGTTAGCGCAGCAGACGCGCTATGGGCACTCTTTGGTAGGGGAAGTGACGAAGCAAACTTCGTCCTATTTGAACTAAGGCTGCCGAGAACCCTCACCGGGATTTTTGTCGGCATCGCGTTGGGGCTTTCCGGCGCATTAATGCAATCCCTTGCGCGTAACCCACTGGCGGAACCTGGACTACTTGGCGTCAGTGCTGGCGCTTCCTTTGCCGTTGCATTAGCACTCATTTTTGGTGCCAGTATTGCGACACTCACCATCGGTATGGCTCAGTTAGGCGCGCTATTAGGGTGTTTGTTTGTAACCGCCGCAGCTCGTATGCAAGGGCAGTTTAAAGATCCTGTGCGTTTGGTACTCGCTGGTGCCGCACTATCGAGTTTGTTAACCGCCCTCACCTCTATTTTATTAATGTTTGACGAACGCGCCGCGGATGAAATTCGTTTTTGGGTAACAGGCAGTATCGCGGGACGTTCCATGGACAACCTGCTATTGGTGCTACCCTATGGCTTAGTTGCCTTACTTGTCACACTGTATGTGTCTAAACCATTAGCATCGATGGCATTGGGCGAAAAAGTCGCATTAGGGTTAGGACATAACCCGAAGATGATTCGTTATTTGGTTATTTTAGCCGTTGCTTTATTGGTTGGCTCTGCAACCGCCGTTGCTGGCCCCATTGTTTTTGTTGGTCTCGTCGTGCCCTTTGCCGCCAGAGCGATTGTCGGAGCCGACATTCGTCGAGCTATGATCATCTGTATTCCACTCGGTCCAAGTCTTTTGTTGTTTGCAGACATTTTAACTCGACTCATATCACGACCGTCGGAAATGCCACTCGGTGTTTTAACCGCTATTATCGGCGCGCCTATTTTACTTATGATCGTTCGGGCTAAACGCCTACCGACGCTGTCTTAGGTACGTATTCTTATGACGTTCCCCTCTGCTCTAACACAACAAACATCGTGGCGACTTGGCTCAACAACACTTAATGTCGTTATTGAGTCCGATGCCATTATTAGGAACCTCTTGCTAAGCGTTATATTACTTGGCGCTGTCGTACTTTCTTTATCCAGCGGAACGGTATATGTCCCGCTAAAACAAGTGGTGCTCGCTCTGTTTAGTGAAAGCGACGCCATGACAAACTTTCTAATAAATGATTTAAGACTAAATCGAATCCTAGCTGGCCTTTACACCGGAGCGGCCTTCTCTCTTGCTGGCTGCCTCATGCAAAATGTTGCTCGAAACCGGTTAGCAACACCCGGAATCATTGGTATCGATAACGCGGCCATGGCTTTTGCAGTTGCATCTGTTGTTGGCATCGGCGTCGGTCTTGCGCCTTCAAGTATGGCACTAGTTGGTGCAGCGACTGCGACCGCCCTCGCCTTTGCCATTGGCGGCGGCAGTGGCACACGCGGCTACCGCTTCATCGTGGCGGGCCTTGCGATTGGCGCTGTATCAGGCGCGACATCACAACTCTTGTTGTCACAAGTCCATATCGATGTCGCGAATGCGGCGTATCCTTGGACGGTCGGTAGCCTTTCAGGAAGAGATGAGGAGCAAGTCCCTTGGATGGGGGTTATCACGCTCATCGCCGTCATCGCCTGCATCATTCTAACGCGATATTTTAGGCTGCTGTCTTTTGCCGATTCCGTCATTATTACGCTAGGGCAAAAGCCCAATCAAATACGCTTCGTGGCAGTGGTTATCTCCGTTGCACTCACAGGCTTTGCCGTCGCGATGTCTGGCCCCATTGGTCTCATCGCGCTCGTTGGCCCCGAAATGGCCAGAACCTTCGCTAAACACAAAGGACTTCCATTAGTCTCAAGCGCTCTATGCGGCGCAATATTAATGGTATTAGCGGACTTGGTTGGACGCACTATTCTATCGCCCATCGAATTGCCTGTAGGCATCGTTACCGCTGTGGTCGGTGGCCCTTACCTCATTTGGATTCTTATTCGTAAGCCTAAACAGAGCTCTTTATGACACTTGCTTCTTCTCATCGTTCATCGAAGGGTTTGCCTTCGTCCAGTTTAAGCACCGAACACCTAAAGCTTGCGCACGGCGCTCGCGATATTGTGCATGATCTCAGCGTTCAATTCCCTGAAGGTAAAGTAACCTCCATTGTAGGACCAAACGGCTGCGGAAAATCAACTCTCTTAAATGGTCTTGCCCGTATACACAAACCGTCAACAGGTGTTGTCAAAATCGATGGCAAAGACGTACAGTCGATCGCCTCTAAAAAAGTCGCTCAAAAGTTAGCACTATTGCCACAAGAAACCCTAGCGCCAGATGGTATTACGGTAAAGGAACTCATTCGATTTGGACGACATCCTCACCAAGGGTTGTTAAAGCAGTGGGGGATGAATGACACAGATGCCATTCAATTTGCTCTTAATGCGGCGAATTTAAGTGAGCTTGCAGAACGCCCACTGGACACACTTTCTGGCGGGCAACGCCAACGTGCCTGGATCGCGATGTGTATTGCTCAAGAAACCCCTTTGTTGCTTTTAGACGAGCCTACTTCCGCTCTGGACTTAGGGCATCAGATAGAAGTATTTGACCTAATTAGAGACTTATCAGCTGAAGGAAAAAGTGTTGTCATGGTGGTTCATGATATCACTATGGCCGCCCGATATTCTGATCACCTAATCGCCATGAAAGACGGAAACATCATCGCAACGGGCAGCCCTAAAAGTGTCATTACACAGCCTCTTTTAAAAGAGCTGTATGGCATTCAATGTGATTTATTTGAAGACCCTAAGACAGGAACGCCTGTTTTGCTTAATGTGCAACGAGCAAGTTAGCCGTCTAAACTAAATAGCGACAGCAGCTCTATACAACGACTCTATCAAGCTATTCTTTCATACGACTCTTTCAAGCTACTCTACTAAAGTAAGCGATCAAACAAGCACATCACCAGCGCCATCGCGTATATGCTGTAAAAAAGCCTGCACGCGTTTTGGCTGATGACCATAAGGATAAATCAAATACATAGGCAACGAGGGCAGTAGCCATTCAGGGAACACTCGAATAAGGTCGCCAGGATGGTGTTTTTCACGCCGCCTCGCCATGTAGTCCGGCAAAATGCCCACTCCATTCCCAGATACAATCGCTTCCATTTGCATTCCGATTTGATCCGATGCAAGCCGAGATCGTGGTATCGATATCATTTCCATGCCTTGCTCACTATGTCGAAGCTCCAGCTCTCCACTTAGCATATGAAGGTTATGCAAGTTAACCCACGGAAGATCTTCCAGTTCTCGAATAGTTTCAGGCCTCTTATAACGTTTAGCAAAGCCATTTGAGATGTACAAACCACATGACATGTTACCCAACAATTCCGTCTTTAGATGCGTTTCCTTTATATCTCCCAACCAAAGCGCGACGTCTGACTTCATGTCGTGACGGAATATTGAGTCGGTTCTAACGTTGATACTGGCATCAGGGTATTTATCAAGAAACGACAGCACCTCATTCGGAAACCAAGAACGAGCAAAACTGGAAAAAACCGTCACATCAACTTCACCGACCACTTCGTCTTGTAAGTGCTCAAGCGTTTTTTTACCTTGTTTAGCGGTATCTAAAATCTTCTTTGCAAACGGAAAAAATGCACGTCCTGCATCGTTTGCAGACATTTTATTTGCATGACGTAACAAAAGAGGCTGCCCCATTATCCCCTCTAAATGAGAGATACGTCGGCTCAAGGTGGATTTAGACACGCCGAGCAATCGAGCACTTTCGGTCAGGTTCTCCGTTTCCATAACCATAACAAAACTTTGGAGGTCATTTAGGTCATACATAGCACAAAGACTACCTTCACTTCTTAATATTCTGAACAAAACACAATATTCCTGCACCATTGCAAAGATCGCAACAGCATGTTGCATGTAATCAACAAGAATCTATGTAAAAATGAGAACAGTTAACATTTTCGTTTAAAAAAATATATTTTCGAGATTCCATAATGCCAGCGAAACAATCTGTATGCCACAGCATGAATCAAAGCTTACTTAAAAAGTCACTCTTATCGGCACTGACAATAAGCTCACTTTCACTATTCTCCGCCTTTTCGTATGCCAACACTGAACTCACTCCAAGTGAATTAGCAGCGCAAGGGTTAGAAGCTGGTAAAAATTACGCTGGCCTTCATAGCCTTTGTAATGTGGATAAACCACTCGCATTCGCTGGCATGAGAAATAAAACAGGGAAAAAAAGAACACTAACGGATGAAGAGCGCAAACGCCGCTCTGCCAAGGCGGTGATTGAACCAACCCAAGTATTCGATAACTTATACTTTGTCGGAAATCGAAAAGTAGCCAGCTGGGCGGTAACGACATCTGAAGGCATTATCCTGATTGACGCGATGAACAGTAATAATCAAGCGGAGAATGTCATCGTCGCAGGGCTTAAGAAACTTGGATTAAACCCCAACGACATCAAATACCTTGTCATAGCACATGCGCATGGCGACCACTACGGTGGTCAAGATTATCTCGTTAACCATTTTCATCCTCGTGTCATCATGAGCAATGAAGACTGGACGGAGCTTGAGAAGCCGGTTCAGGAAATTGATAACCCTCGCTGGGGCAAAAAACCCGTTCGCGATATTTCTGCTAACGACGGCTACGTATTGACTCTAGGTGATACCAGTATGGAGCTATATGTTACTCCGGGACATACACTAGGCACCTTGTCGATGCTTATTCCTCTAAAAGATGGCAACGAGACTCACTGGGCCGCACTTTGGGGTGGTACTGGACTTAATTTTGGTCCCAATGAGCCACGAATCCGACAGTACTCTGCCTCTGCAGAACGCATCAAGGAAATAGGCGAAAAGAAAGGGGTCGATGTATTCCTTTCAAACCACCCTACTCGCGACAACTCGATTCAACGCATTGCGCTATTAAATGAGCGAACAGCAGGACAGCCTCATCCGTTTGTGGATGAAAACGCTCTGGATGCTTTTGAGCTATTGAGAGATTGCAGCCTAGCGCACGCCGTAAAACTTCATAACACATTAAACAAATCCGCTTCTAAATAATTAATCGAAAGCTCGGACGCGCCAAAGCACAGATTCACTCCCCTTTGTGCTGCGCTTTCGCTCGTCATGAGTTTCTAAAAAATTGGAGAACTCTTTATCATGAAGAAAGTCACTATGATCACCATGGCAGCGCTCGCTGTCGCCGCGACAAATGCCTCTTACGCAGAGGAACAACTGGATACTCTAGTGGTAACCGCATCGGGGTTTGAACAAGATACAACGGAAGCACCAGCAACAATTACCGTTGTAACAAAGGAAGAAATTGAGAAAGGGTCTTATAGAAATATTAGTGAAGTATTAGAAAGTGTCCCTGGGATACAACTCGCTAGAGCCACTTCTGGAGCAAGTGGGACAAATATACAAATGCGAGGCTTACTTCCAGACTACACAATGATGCTCGTTGATGGTCGTACTCAATCCTCTAGAGAGTCAAGAGAAAAAAGAGCCGACGGCTATGACCAAGAATGGCTTCCACCACTCTCAATGATCGAACGTATTGAAGTTATCCCCGGCCCCATGTCAACGCTGTATGGTTCTAGCGCCATGGGCGGTGTTATAAACATTATTACCAAAAAACACACTGAAAAATGGTCTGGAAACCTTCGAAGTGAAGCAATTTTTGCTGAAGGTAACGAGTTTAACGACACGAAAAAGAACTCTGTATTTCTTTCAGGACCAATATTAAAAGATACCCTGAGTCTTCAACTAAGTGCTGAGTACTTTGACCAAGAAGAAGACAACATTGATGGTGGTAACGCAGATAAGCAAATTGAGAACTATTTCGGTAAGCTTATTTACTCAGCAAATCAGTCTCATGACTTCGCACTTGATATCAGCAAATCAGAACAAGAAAGAACACGTACTGCTGGAAAATCTGATGATAATGACGATTTAGAAGAAAATGAAAAAGAGTCTGTCGCTATAACGCATTTTGGTAAATATAAAGCAGTTTCTGAGACGACCTTCATCCAGCACGATAGCACTGAAAATATCACCGACGAATCAACAATAACGAACACTATTTTTGATACTAAATGGATTACTCCAACTGATAACCACGTCATTGCTTTTGGAGGAAGCTACACAAAAGCTGACCTCAAAGACGAAGGGAATCAAGTAGAAAATGGAACCGATACCTTATCGAACGATCAGCTGTCTATTTTCATAGAAGACGAATGGTATCTGACTGACACATTCGCTTTAACAACAGGTATTCGAGCAGATAAAAACGAGAACTTCGAAAATCACCTTAGTCCAAAAGTATACGGTGTATGGAGTGTTAGCGACGAATGGATACTAAAGGGCGGCGTGTCTACTGGATATAAAGCACCTTCACTCAGAAGACTAAGTGAAGACTGGGCCATTGCATCCCAAGGACGCGATACATATGGCAACCCAGACTTAAAACCTGAATCTTCCGTCAGCTCTGAGATAAACCTCACCTACAGCGGAAGTTCATTTGTCGCAAGTACGACGGTTTTCCATACACACTTTGAAGACAAATTAGACACGGCAAACTGTGACAACAACTGCCCTGTAAACACAACGACAACAACGAGACGAGGAAGAACAACGACGGTTGCGAATCGCTATTGGACCAACATTGATGAAGTTGAACTTAATGGTGCAGAGTTGAATGCTAAGTACCTAGTAACAGATGCACTATCAACGTCATTGAGTTATTCATACAACGACTCTAAGCAACTTACAGGCGACAATAAAGGTGACCCTCTAAGCTCTATTCCACTTCATCTAGCAGTACTGTCCGTAAACTGGACAGCTACAGACAAATTACGCCTCTGGACAGACTACACATACTATGGTGAAGCAAACGAAGAGGACGACCCGACGCCTTCTTACAAGCTTATTGATGTTGGCGCGAACTACACGTTCAACAAAAACTTAAAACTGAGTCTAGGTATTAACAATGCTCTTAATGAAGAGTTTACAGACGAAGAATACGGTTATGTAGATCATGGTCGTGAATACTGGGCAGCGGTAGACGTTTCATTCTAATCATAAAACGAAACATAAAACGGACACCTACTAAACAGGCATAAAAAAACCAAGCTGTCGAACTTGAGAGAGAAGATCACTCTGAGGACGGTAGCTTGGTTTTTGTTTACACGCGAATATTAATATTCTGACCAACGTTTCCCACTGGCGCAGAAGATGCACTCGCTTGAGGTGCGCTCTGAGCTGTGCTGTCTAACAGCTTTAGCGTCTGTGAGCCCTCTTGAACTTGTTGCTTTTTCGCAAGGTTGGCACTTAACGCTTCCATCCCATATGATTGAGCAACACTTCCTACTTCTGACATACATCCCCCTTAAGAAGAAAAGCCTGAATAGAGCCTACAACATATTGTGGCTCTAAAGGAACTTAACGGCCAAATTTACAAAATCTTTAACTTTCTTTGTAACATAAATGAATCACTATTCAAAACTTAAAAATAATTATAAAAGACAGTAATATAGCGCCTACCCCATAGCCGAAAAAGAGAGAAAACGTGGACTCAATCAGCCGTATCGCGTCACGATACTTACAATTCTGTCAAAAAAACAGAAAACTCTCGGGCCATACACTCAAAGCATATCGAATAGATTTAAAACAGTTTGTCGAATGCACAGGGGTTAAAACATCCGTTAATGCAATTGACAAAAAAGATCTACATAAGTTTCATGACTATCTTGCCGACTCAGAACTGAGCCAAAGCTCGATTAAACGCAAACTAGCCTGCATAAGAGCTATGTTTCGCTGGCTCGAACAAGAAGAAGAGATTGAAGTAACACCATTTCACAAATTCAATACGTCCATCAAGCTTCCAAAACGGCTCCCTCGCAATGTTAATAAATCCGACCTTAAAAGAATGCTAACGCAAGGAAGAAGAACACTTGATCAAAAGCCACTAAAATCCATATCGGATGAAAATACAGGATTCTCTTATCCAACAAGTAAACGAGACCTAAATAAACTCACAGGCACACTAGCACTTGAACTTATGCTTAGCACAGGCATGCGCGTTAGCGAGTTGGTCGGTATCCAGCTGGATGATATTTTTTTAACAGAACGAAAAATTAAAATTTTTGGTAAAGGCTCTCGCGAACGCTATGTCTATCTTCCCGATAAAGAAATATGCCAATTGATACGCCACTATAGAAAAGCCAGAACAATCGTTGAAAGTGACTCAAGCAACTTCTTATTAAACAGCCGTGGACAACCCGCCTCGACGCAATTTATCCGAAAGTTAATTCGTTTGCTCGCCGAACAGTCCAGCACCCAGCTCCATGTAACACCCCATATGCTAAGGCATTCAGCGGCCTGCGAGTTGATGGAGTCTGGTCTTGATATCCGCTTTGTCCAACGCCTACTTGGGCATAGCAGTATCTCCACCACCGAAATTTATACCCACGTGACCGACAATGTTCTACAGACCAAAATAGAGAAAGCAAAGGTAAGGAGTCGTATTATGAAAAAGTAGGGATAACTATAAATTATGGAACATTTTATTTCTGTCGAAAGCTTAACTAAGTCAGAAATTTATTCACTCATATATGAACTGAATGACATTTGCCACAGTGATTCATCTATAGCTCAATACTATTGTGATAATGCTACGCTTCTTAGATCTAAACTTATGGCAACACTTTTCCTGTCGAAAAGTCTTCGTACTAGAGCAAGCTTTATATCGTCATTCCTTCGTTTAGGAGGGTCGCATTTATGCTTTGAAGAAGTAGAAAGGTGCATTATTGATAAAACTAACATGGAGCCTCTGGAAGACATTGCGGGTTACATTAGTCAATATTGCGATACTCTGGTTATTCGTAGTGACAACTTAGATCATTTCGAGAAGTTAACTTCCGGTGCAAGCGTGCCGATTATTTCTGCTGGTCATGCTCAGATATCTCACCCGACAACAGCACTAAACTACTTAGCTGATATTCATCAAAACTTAGGAAGACTACATGATTTAAGGGTATTAGTTGTTGCGAAACTACCTAAAAGAAGTGTGATGTCACTTATTGAAGGCTTAAATAAATGGGACAATTCAATCGACTATATTGACCCAAATACAAGTAGTGTTAAAGGTTTAAGTGAAGATGAAGAAGTCTTAAAAAAATATAATGTAATTTTTTTTGATGAGAATCAATCGGATTATGAATCAGAAGAAAGCTACTTCTCCTTAAATTATAAAACATATAAAAATATAAGAGAGTCATGTCACATCATTCACGCCAAACCAGTCATAAAACTGCTTGATCTTGATGTAAAAATGAACCTTAAAAACAATTTTTATATGCAATCGAGAAACAGCTCTGTTCTAAAATCAATAATTTTCAAAAAATTAATCAACGTAAAGTGAGTTTGTATCAAGTCTAAATATCTTTTTTTGTGGGAGAGTTGTGGAGTCTTTAAGTCTATCATCAATTAATATTGACATATCCCCCAAGTCTTTTTCATCAGCTAGACCTTCCTTTATAAGACAGTAGTTTTTTAAATCTGTCTCAATATTAGTATATTCTTCATGAAGAAATCGGTATTGAAAGTTTTTAGCATTATTGAATTTATAAACAGCTTCCATGTATCTTTCTTTACGGTATAAAAAGTAACCATAGTTTACATTGGCAGTAGCTAATATCATTGGGTCAGGCACTTTTTTATCATCAATAATTCGCTTTATTTTATCAATAGCTAAATCTTCTTCACCAAGTTTCCACAAATTAATGCTCTTGTTTATTTCGATTGAATAGGTCTGGTAGGTAGGTTTACAAATAACATCGCTGGCTCTATTTAAGTAATCATATGCCTCGTTATTTTTATTCATCAATATAAGAGAACAGGCAATATTATTCAAAGGTGTTTCAGTATAAATTGATACCTTATTAAGTAAATTAAATGATTCTAGAAAATACTCTTTCGCCCTATCTTGATTTCCATTATAGTAATTCGCTAGTCCACAATGATTTGCTAGCGCAGCTTTTAATAGAATTTTTTCTCTGTTTTCATGTCGAAATAATTTTGTCAAATCATAAGCTTTCTTATATTCAATATCTAAATCAGAGTGAAATTTAGATAAGCCCTTTGACCTTATTGCAGTAGCATATATGTAAGCATCATCTTCATCACAAAGATCTAGAGATGAAATTTCGCGATCAATTTCATTATACAAACCTTTTATCATATCATATTCACAAAGATGTTCTAAAGCTGAGCAAAAAAGAGTTTTTAATCTAACTCTTTCTTTCATATTGCTACTTATCAATAAACCGCGTTTATATACTTCCTTTAGAGGTCTAATGCCAACCAAGCTGCCATTTTCTCGAGTGGATTTAATTAATTCATATAGAAAGTCAAAGCTGTATTGATAGTCTCGCACTTCAGTGAAAATTTTAATCCCTAACTCTGAAGCTATTTTAAATTCATTAATTCTAGCTAGTTTAATTGTAATATCAGCTAAAATATTTAAGTGTACTGTTATTTTTTTTGACTCAATTGCAGACTCGGCAACTGAGATCATAATCTCTCTTCGGTCATATTGCATACTTCTTAAATGATACAAATCAGAATACTTTTTTAAGACGGATTCCGGATCATTTTTTTTCAACACAGAAAATGCTATATTTAAATAATTGTTATTTACATTAGCATCATTCAAACTAATTTCAATGAGTACTTTAGATATAATTTTTAATGAAGAAGAATAAAGTCCCTCATTTTTAAAGTGACGCTCTACAATCTCTAGCTTCTTTGAGGAACACTTAATAATCCCATCCTCTACAAACAAATGACCAACTTCTTTTAATTTACCTATATTTTCATCATAGTGATATTTATTAAATTCAAAACCAGCTTCTACTGATATTTTTTCTACAGATTCCTTAAGGATCTTTTCATTGCATCCACTTTTAAATTGCTTTAAAAGAAGGAAAAAGTGTTTAATACTTTCATTTTTTAAAAATTCACTTCTAAAGGAATCATGGCTTATGTCTTCCTCGGAAAAACAATTTTCCAAAGGCAACAACATCTCTATCTCCTCCTTTTTTTTTCTTAAGTAAAAATCTAACTCTCCAAAAACTCCGCCTGTTTTTTCGTATATAGTTTTAAGTATTTTTGATGAAACATCTATATCAGCCTCTCTAAAAACATCACTAAGCTCCTCTAAATTTAAATGCTCCAAATCAATGTTCTGTATGTATTCTTCAAGCTCATTATCAAAACTTTCCTTTACATTCTTATTATTTTTTCTAGCATCCTGATTATATGATACGAAAACGTAGAGTTTTATATTTTCTCGTAGAGCCTTTTTTATTATAGATAGAAACAACTCCATTGAACTATTATCCATCCACGTTATGTCGTCAATAATCAATATAGAGAAGCTTTTTTTACAGGATTCTTTTCTTAAGTACTCAAGGACAATTTTTTCATATTTTTTTTGTATGATAGCTGGTTTTATAGTAGACCTTATTTCTTTTTCGAGATCGTTAGCATCTTTTATTGAAGAATCAAAAATCGAATTTAGAACTTTTTGATATGGCAACATCTTAGAAATTCCATATGCAACTCGCCATAGAGGAGGACGTGAAAAGCTCTTATATCCAGCATGAATTTTTTTTTCAATATCTTTTGGAGCTACTAAATATAATTCTTTTATAAAATTTATAATAAAGTTATTTTCATTTTTTTTATCGTCTTCCGAACAACTAAACCTTTTTCCTGAACATATAACCTGATCTTTATAAGTTCTTGTAACATACCGCAAGAGAGTCGTTTTTCCTGAATCGGTGGGACCATTAATCCAAAAGATTCGCAGCCCTAATTCTTGATCTTTAAGGCTTGAATTAATATCTGCTCTCTGTCTTTTGCGGTCATATATTGGTTCCATAATTTATAGTTATCCTTTTATTAAAAGCATCTTATATAAGTGAGATTCACGAAGGAAGCATATCTCAACTTCTCGCTCGCTTTGCACCATTTTTGGCTAGCACTCGTCACAAACATAGGTTTCTAGACTAAGTTAATTCGCGATCCCAAATTTTCCTGATCACACCCTGACTCTCTTCCAGCTCTTCGAGTTGCACCACTCTACCCTGCTTCTGAAGGCTTTGCCTATGAGTAAGTGAACGATAGAGCGTGTAGGTCTCTGTCATTTTTTGGGCGACTTCGTCTTCAAGCAGTCCAAGTTTATTTGCAACATCAATCTGTCGAACATTGTCTGAGTAGGTCATGAGCTCTGGATGCTTATACGACCAAGCCAATACTAGATACTGCACCATAAATTCGATGTCTATGATGCCACCTTGCCCTTGTTTTAGATCAAAGCCCGATGCGCCACTGCCTTTATCGAGATGGGCGCGCATTTTTTCGCGCATTTTGATGACTTCTTGTTTGAGCTCGCTTTGGTCTCTCTCTTTACTGAGCGTAGTATGTCGCGCCTTCTCAAACGCCATCGCAAGGTTATGCGGACCAGCCAATACGCGGGCTCTGGTTAACGCCTGATGTTCCCAAACCCACGCTTCTTTTTCCTGATAGTCGGTGAAAGCGTCTAAACTGCTCACAAGCAGACCAGAATTTCCAGATGGTCGTAGGCGCATATCAACCTCATACAATCGCCCAGCAGAGGTAAAACTTGTCAGCATGTGGATGATTCGTTGACCAAAACGAGTATAAAAGGTCAAATTATCCACACTGCGCTGGCCATTGGTCGAGCCATTGATATCACTGTTGTGAATAAACACGAGATCAAGGTCTGAGTCATAACCCAATTCCAAGCCACCAGATTTCCCGTAACCCACGACAATCATTTCTGGCTCGGAAACCGCTTCTCCCTGCTTAGTTGGGTAGCCGTGTTTGTGAACCAAATGATGCCAAGACTGCCTTAACACAACGTCTAGAATCACTTCAGCAAGCCATGTTAGGTGATCACTCACCTTCATTACGGGTAGGACCCCAGTAATGTCGCACGCGGCGATACGAAGGATTATAGAGCGACGGAATCTACGAAGAGCGTCCATCTGCGCTTCTTCGTCGTCTTCGGGTAAACGAAGCAAAATTTGAGAAAGCTCTTCTTCTAGTTCTGCTTTATTTGGTGGTAAGAATAGAGTCGTTGCATCAAGTAGCTCATCCAATAGTGCAGGCGTAGTAGAAATAGACTCTGAAAACCAAGCACTCTCACGACACAATCGAATAAGGTGCTTAATCGCCGTTTTATTTTCACATAATAAAACGAGGTAAGCGGTACGTCGTGCAATGGCCTCAAGAATCGGTATGACTCGTTCTAGAACGATGTCTGGATTGTGGCCCTTTCCCTGTTTATCTTCAGCTAACAACGGAAAAAACATCCCCATAAACTGCGCAAGACGCTCCTGCCCTATCGGTTGCATATAGGCCACTGTCTTAGAAGAGAGAAAGGGTCGAATTTTCGATTCAACGTTTGAAAGGTCATTCCACTGAACTTCGTCAAGCACAAGGTCAAATAGATGCTGTTGATCTGGTCTCTTTAGCAGCAATCGCCACGTCTCTGACGAATCACTTTCCGCCTCTTCTTCAGGGTCATCGATTAATTCAACAAAGTATCTATGAACATTCTTTCGATGACACCAAAGTGTCGCTTCCAGCTCATCCCAATTCGCCTCCCCTACACGCACCGCTAAACGCTGTCTTTCGAAGTCATCGTCCGGTAAAAGTTGGGTTTGCTCATCTTTGACTGATTGCAAAGCGTGCTCGACACGACGTAAGTAGCGATACGCTTCTAGCAATTCGTTGACTTCATCAGCAGGCAAGTAGTCGGCTTCTTTGAGGTATGGCAGAACCTTATAAATAGAAGGCGTCTGTAAGCGAGTATCGCGACCACCATGTAAAATCTGCAAAGCTTGCACAACAAACTCGATTTCGCGAATACCGCCTTCTCCGAGCTTGATATTATGCTCAATGCCCTTACGACGGACTTCTTTTGCTATCATGCCTTTTAGGTCACGTAGCGCACCAATCGCACCAAAATCTAAGTATTTACGATAAACAAACGGTTTACGAATCGCTTCAAACTCCGTTATGTCTTGCTCTGAACCAGCCATAACGCGCGCTTTTATCATTGCGTAGCGTTCCCAATCTCGGCCTTGATCTTGATAATAGTTCTCTAGCGAGTCCATGTTCAAAACCAATGCGCCAGATTGTCCAAAGGGACGTAAACGCATATCCACGCGGAACACAAAACCGTCCGCTGTAACCTGATCGAGGTGCTGAATCAGCTTTTGCCCAATCTTAGTAAAATACTCTTGATAACTGATGCTTTTTCGACCCTGTTGAGTCTCGCCATGCTCTCGAAAAGCAAAAATCAAATCAATATCAGAAGACAAGTTAAGTTCTTGTCCTCCTAGTTTTCCCATACCAATAACCACAAGCGATTGTTTTTCGCCGTTAGCATCCAGCGCCTCACCATAGAGATCTTTATAGTTTCTTTCACTCCAACTTAGGCTGGCGTTCACCGTAACGTCCGCCAGTCGGCTAAGAATGTACGTCAGCCTTTCAAGTGAAATTCGTTGCTCCATGTCCGCACTGATCAGTTGCGTCATCCACCAATGACGATACAAACGCAATTGACGCATTAGCGTGGGTTCATCCCAATCCGGCAATGCCGTCTGTCTTTCACCAGCGCTCCAGCCTAAATGCCCAACATAGAAATGAGACAAATCCGGCTTAAGTTCGTCTAAATTCGTATCAAGCTGCATCCACTTGATATTTCTTTCCCAATGAATATGTAAATAATCACTTAACAGCCAGAGTCGCTCATAACGAAGTCGCTCGTCATCGGATGAAAACAACACCTGACTGCGCTTTTGCGCATCCAATATTTGCTCGTATTTAAGCGATTTAAGGGTATCGGGTACAACATCTAAAGCAGAGGAAAGGTGGGATAAAGACAAACGACGATCCTTTTTATTATTCGTATTGAGATCGCTGCACGACGTAGTGAAACGATCTCGTATTATATTGTTATTCGTTTCGCATCAGACTTGCTGATTCAACCACAAACCGATAGTAAGCATGACCTTGCCAGTATTTTCTATTGCCGCCAATTCGTCAAGCACTGAGCCTTCCGCGGTTTGCGTCGTATCATTCAGCAATTCATCAAGCTCGCTCATGGTTTGATGCAGTTCATCAGGCAAACATTTCTTTAACTGAAGCATCGAATTTCGAACTGGCTGAATTAATATTTCATCTTGCAGATAGAACATCGCTTCCCAATACGTAATCCAGGTTTCATACCAATAAGCAGCGAACTCAATGTTTGAGCTGCTAGACTCAGGCGTGTCGGGAAACTCGATCTTCCGGCTCTTTAAACGCGCGCCCTTTTGCGCCTTAGAGACCAAATTAACCTGCAATGGTAAGCTATCGCACAGCACCAACCCGAATCCATAAAGATCTTCGGCATTGCCCGATTTCAGCTCCAGCTCAACTTCACTGATCTCATCTCGACCATATGGCGATGTCACCTCGCCACGGTCACACACAACCTCAATAGAGGTATCTTTGTGCTCGATGTCCCACACTTTTCGATCAAAGTCCGTTCGAAAAACGGCAACTATGTCTTTCGACCAGGAAAGGTCTTGAAGCACTTCAGGCAACGGGACTTCTTGTAAAAGCGAGAAATCTAACGCATCACTTGGAACATCCCACTCCCACTCTCCCCGTTCATGCATTCCTATGCGACTGCTTCCACGGGTTTTAACCGTCTGTATGTAGCGACCATTTACGGCTCGAATACGCAACGCGATACCCGCATTGAGCAACGTCGCATCAGGCGTATCATAATAAGCGTTCATTAATGACAAAGTAGGCTTACGAATGTGTTGATTTTCAGTGCTGTCACTGCAAAACTCATCTAAATACGTGCATACTTTCGTTTGGTGCTCAGGTTGAACCATTAGTTTTAGCTCAAGCTCAGTGGCCATATATGTTTCAACCTCTCTAACTCAAAACGGTATTGATATCTTTTACTCAGTTGCTTCTTTAACACTTATCACTAGAAGCACTCGTTGCTGCCTAACAAGCGCCAAAGAAACCAAGGCGCAAGTGTAACAAATTAATCGGTCACTGCTTATAGTTTGAATAGCGACTTTCAGGAGAAATTCATGACAAAGGTTCCATCACTTGTTCAAATGATGTCACAGTTAATTGGCTCGCCTTCTATCAGTTGTAGTCAAGCAAGTTGGGATCAGTCAAATAAAGGGGTCATTCAACTTTTAGAAAGTTGGTTGTCATCAATGGGCTTCGAATGCAAAGTTTTACCTTTGCCGAATCAGCCAGAGAAGTTTAATTTGATCGCTACCATAGGAAAAGGAAACGGTGGTCTCGTGTTATCAGGCCACACTGATACCGTGCCTTATGACGAAGGTCGATGGGAATCCGACCCTTTTAAGCTCACGGAACGCGATCAAAAGTTATACGGTTTGGGAGCCTGTGATATGAAAGGCTTTTTCGCCATTGTCATCGATACATTAAGAGACATGGATTTAAGCAACTTAGCCGAACCACTTATTATTTTAGCGACCGCCGACGAAGAAAGCTCAATGGCTGGGGCTCGTGCTCTGTCTCAGCAAGCGAAATGGAACGCTCGTTACGCGCTTATTGGTGAGCCAACGTCACTCACCCCTATTCATGCCCATAAAGGCATTATGATGGATAAAATTCGTGTAACTGGGCAAGCAGGACACTCATCCAACCCCAATCTTGGTCGCAGCGCGATGGATGCCATGCACGAAGTCATGACTGAGTTGATGTCGTTTCGAAATGAACTCAAACAGACCTATCGAGATGCGAGCTTCGTTATCGACTATCCTACGTTGAATCTTGGCTGTATCCACGGCGGCGATAATCCAAACCGGATTTGTGGTAAATGCGAAATAGAATTCGATATGCGTGCGCTCCCCGGTATGAGCAATGACGCCTTATTTAACGCGGTAAAACAACGTCTACCGACCATTGCAGAAAGAACGAATACGGAAATCGAGCTTTCAAGCCTATTTCCTGACGTTCCTTCGTTTTCTACTCCGAAAGAGTCCGATATTATTAAAGCATGTGAAGAGCTGACCAATAATGATGCGGAAACCGTCGCTTTTGCGACAGAAGGGCCTTTCTTAAATACACTTGGTATGGAAACACTTGTGCTAGGCCCAGGGTCCATTGATCAAGCGCACCAACCCAATGAGTTCTTAGCGCTCGATCAACTAGATCCAATGCAAAAAGTCATAAAAGGGCTAGTAGAGCGCTTTTGTACTCAGCGCCAGTAGAAACAGCTCTATTAAAAGGGTCATATTTTTTTGCATTAAGAGATATGATGAGACCTTTGCACGAAGTCACGAGCAAAGCCAAGACGAGGCAAAAATAGACGAAGAAGCGGAGTTTATGCATTATAAATGAGCATTTTGAGTCTCTTTTTAACACTGTATTGGAGAGCGTAGTCATCGTGCAAAGGTCTCATGATAGACCTACGGAACACTTTATTAACAACTAGGAATAGAATTTCATCGTGTCTGACGAGTTAAATTATGTTGAATGGTTTCGCCATTCCTCTCCCTATATCAATGCCCACCGGGGTAAAACCTTTGTCATCTTGATTCCAGGAGAAGCACTTGAGAGCCCGATGTTTTCAGGCATTATTCATGACCTTGCCCTGCTGGACTCTCTTGGCATTCGACTCGTGCTTGTACAAGGGGCACGCCCGCAAATAGACAGGGTACTTAACAGCCGACAATTAAACCGTCAGTTTGAAGGCGGTTATCGCGTCACGCCTCACGATCAGCTTTTGGATATCATACAAGCGTCTGCGGCTGTGCGTGTTCAGCTAGAAGCACAATTATCGATGGGGCTTGCCAATACCCCAATGGCAAATGCTCGCTTAAAAGTATGCAGTGGCAACTTTGTGATCGCTCGACCACTGGGTGTGGTAGATGGCATTGATTACGGCTTTTCCGGTGAGGTGCGCCGCATCGACTCAGAAGCGATATTTCGCCTTCTAAAAGATGACAATATGGTTCTATTGCCACACTTGGGCTTCTCTCCTACCGGAGAGGTATTTAACTTAAAAGCGGAAGACGTGGCGACGCAGGCCGCGATTCAACTAAAAGCCGACAAGCTAATTATCTACTCAGAAGAAGACGGCGTCTTCAACACGGATGGTACAATGGTGTCCGAATTACTCGCACGCGATGCAGAAACCATACTACACAGCCGCAACCTAAGCTCAACGGCCCACACGGCACTTGAAGCGTGCGTAAAAAGCATTCGAGCAAATGTTCCTCGTGCTCACTTGATTTCCTTCAATCACAATGGCGGCCTTTTAAGAGAGCTCTTCACCCGTGAAGGCGCAGGCACCATGATAGACGAAGACAGCTATGAGCAGTTGCGATCTGCGAACATCGACGACGTTGGTGGCATGATGGCACTGCTTGCACCGTTGGAAGAAAAAGGCGCATTAGTAAGGCGCTCTCGAGAGCTTTTAGAAAACGAAATAAACCGCTTCATTGTTATCGAACGCGACGGAGCCATTGTCGCCTGCGCGGCCTTATATCCGTTTGAAGAGGAATTATCAGGCGAACTTGCCTGTCTTGCGGTATCGCCTAATTACAGGGGCTCAAACCGTGGAGAGCTTTTATTAAAAGGCATTGAAAGCGAAGCGAAAAAGCTAGGGTTAAAAACACTGTTTTTGTTGACCACCCGTACTGCGCATTGGTTTATCGAACACGGTTTTAAAGAGACACGTATCGACGATTTACCCACTCAAAAGCAAGCGCTTTATAACTACCAACGAAACTCGAAGATTTTTGCCAAAACACTGTAATGCAGTGATCTAATCAAAGGCACAGCGATATAGTACATAAACAAAAAAGCCCAAACGTTTTGCAACGTTTGGGCTTTTTTACGTTATTTACCTAAAGATAACGAATCGTTATTCCACAATTTTAAAAGGAATAAACATCGGGTAACCATCACGAATAACGCGCATCGGCACTGAGCGGTTGCTTGGAATGCCTTTTGCGATATCCGAGAAGTCATCAACGCCGTTGATGCGCTTACCGTTTAACATCGTAATGACATCGCCTTGTTGTAAACCATTGCGTGCGGCAGTACCACCTAACACCTGCTCAACCACAACGCCACCCTGAATCGTAAGACGAGACGCTAGCTTCTCAGGTACTTCGCCGACAATCATTCCTAAACGATTTTGCTGCTGTTGATCTTGGCTAGCCAACTTTGAATCATCTGGACGTTTATCTAACGTAAAGTCGATGGTTTTCTCGTCGCCATCGCGGAAGACCTTAGCAGTAACCTCACTATCCGCTTTCATACGGCCAACAATGTAAGGCAACTCAGATGAATGCTCGATAGTTTTACCCTCGAAAGACATAATAATGTCACCAGGCTGTAAACCCGCTTTTTCAGCAGGTGACCCCGGCATGACACGACTCACTAACGCACCGTGAGGGCGGTCCAAACCAAAGGATTCGGCCAGATCATTGTTCACATCCTGAATAATCACGCCCAACCAAGCACGTGATACTTTACCGTCCGCTTTCAATTGATCAACGACAGACATTGCGACTTTAGAAGGGATCGCAAACGACACGCCCATAAAACCGCCAGAACGTGTATAGATCTGTGAGTTTATGCCGACCACTTCACCATCAAGGTTGAACAAAGGACCGCCTGAGTTACCAGGGTTGATCGCCACGTCCGTTTGAATAAATGGAACGTAGTTATCACTTGGCAGATTACGACCTAATGCACTGACGATACCTGCTGTCACTGTATAATCAAAACCAAACGGTGAACCGATAGCAACCACCCATTGACCCGCTTTCAAGTCATCTGAATCAGCCATTTTTACGGTAGGAAGATCGTCTGCCTCAATCTTAAGCAACGCGAGATCGGTGCGTGCATCGGTTCCCACCAACTTCGCTTCGTATTCACGTCGGTCGTTTAAACGAACATGAATCACATCGGCGCCGTCAATGACATGGTTGTTTGTCAAAACATAGCCGTCTTTTGAAATAATAAAGCCAGACCCCAACGAGCTGCGCTGACGCTGCTGCTGTCTTTTTGGAGACTGTTGCTGACCAAAAGGTTGTTGGCCAAAGAAGTGACGAAAGAACTCATTAAGCTCTTGCGCATCCGGGTTGAGTTGCCTTCCAGTGGCGCTTGACTGCGTTTGCTCCGTACTTATGTTAACGACCGCAGGCGACGTTTTTTCTACCAAATCTGTAAAATCCGGTAAGTTTGCCGCTGCATTTGCAAACATGGAGAACATCAGTGTAAAACTGATAGCAGCCACGCTCATGGTTTTAAGCAATCTGTTCATTAATTTGGTCTCCTTAGATGTACCAATTTCATTACAGTGCCAGGTGAAGAAGTGTCAGATCAAAAGCTCTGAACAATCTCTATGCTCCGCTTTTGACTCGAATCTATACGTAATATTTTGGGGTAAAAATTGGGGTTATCGGTTTCTTGTTGGGACTTACGTCGTGCCAAATACAGGCCACCAGCGAAACCAAAACACGCCAGTAAAATGGATACAAACGTTTGCGCAGTAAACAGAGACGGTAATGTCGCGCCGAGCATCAGCCCCAATAAAGGAATCGCATACATCCACATCGACGCTTGCAAAAGAGTATCTTCTGGAATGCCCACCACCACTTTTTGCCCTACTTTTACTGGCATTGGTGCGATGGCTTTCATTTGCATTCGATTACTGTTCGTCACTTTGGCAATAGTATGGTGTCCACAACCATGTCGTGCTCGACACGTTTCACACGAACTCGTGCGAATCGTCTCGACTTCTGCAAAGCCGTCATCAACCGCTAACACTGTGCCATTTTCTTCAATCATGGTGTCGCCTTTGGCATAAATACTGACATCAAGGTTTCGATTGTTACAGGAGGGACTTCGCCGACCAGGGTCAGTAAATAACGATTACCTTGTATTATCATCGTCCGCTCTCCAGCATAAGTAGCGCCTCTCGACATCATGTGCATTGGCACGTCTTTTCGAGTCGGCTCAACAAAGACAGAAACCGTCGCCATGCCATCTGATAACAGCAACATGTGAGCGCCATTTCGGATCAAATGGGCTTTCGACCACACCATATCAAAGCCATCAGGAAGCCAGTCAAATTTCCAACTGTTTGCAACCTCTTGAGGAGGCTCAGATTCAAACGAAACCTTGTAGGAATCCTTATTAGGGGTGAAGTCTGTTACTTTCAAGTCTGGATTAAGGCTTAATGATGCAAACTGCGTTCTTTCCAATAAATGACCTTTACGATCATACATATCATGCTTCAAAAGAAAGCCAGTCTCTCTGTCCAGCCAAAAGCCATGTCCAAATCGGTGTTCATCTTTTGGAATCAGCTGGATAATCGTCGCGTAACGCCCAGCAATACGAACTTTTTTAGCACTTTGTTTAATGTGATAGCCGACTTTCAAACGCTCTTCATCAAGCTTTCTAAAGCGGCTGAAAGGCTGATTCCAAAACGCGGAGGCGTTTAATGCAGCCTCGTCTGGCGAAATACAAATTAGGCTATCATCTACACGAATAAGCGTAACATCAGCACCATCAAGGTCTTCTAAACTTTCATATTCCACACCGCCAATCAAACCATGACGAATGCGCATACTGTTAAGCCGATTTTGCCCCGTATGCACAAAGGTGCCATCGTAGTTCAACTCAGAAAAAGCAGACGTCATCTTTTTCAGCCAGCCTATCGGGGTTAGCGAAAGGCGCTCTTGTTGTGATTCAGCCTGAAGATTAGACGTTACTTCTGCGCTGGCAACCGTCTCTGAGGACAGAACCATGTCTGAAGAGGACAGAACCATGTCTGAAGAGGACACAGTGCTTGAAGACGAAACAGTGCTTGAAGAAGAAACAACAGCATCAGCGTACAGAGCGGTCGATAAAAAAAGACCGAGAAACATAAACCACTTCGTCAGCGAACGGAGCATCGACTACTTCTCTTGTTCCGACGTTTCAGTTGGGTAACTAACGACTCGTGCCATTGGCATCATACCTTGGCCAGAAGTCAACGCCGACTGCTCAGCATGGCGTTTTAGATATTCCTGCAAACGCTCATTGTTAGCCAAAGCCGAATCGTCTTTTAAGCTTTCAATTGGCGCAATTTGCGTATCGGCTTCAAATGTATTTGCGACTTGATCAACACTTGGCTCAGAACCGCCGTTTGGGTTCAACAAAAGGTTGCCACCCAATACGACAGCGAACGCCACACTGGCTGCAATCGCGCCGCCAAACATCACACCACCGAACAGTTTGGTTGGCTTACGGCGCCCTGTACTGTGTTCGACGCGCTCAGACACTCTTGACGTTGTCATCGATACAACGTTATCCGATTGTCCAGCCGCCGCTTCTTCCATCGCCATTTTGTCATGCATACCCGCCAAAAAGGACTGAGTATCTACGACTAAAGGGCTGTTTTCATGGTGGATAGCGTGATTAACGCTATGAAGCTGATCAAAGCTCGATGCCCATTGTGACGCATCTTTTGCCAGCAGAGCATCCAGCTCTTCAGCGGACAATTCTGAATCCATAAAGGCGGATACTGCTTCTTTCACGTCCGCATTCTGATCACGGGTTGGTTTAGATTGATCTTTCATACAATCAGTCTCCTGCCCCAATTAAAGGGCGAATTTTCTTCTCTACTGCGTCTCGCGCACGAAATATTCTTGATCTCACAGTGCCTATTGGGCAATCCATTATCTGCGCGATTTCTTCATAATTGAGGCCATCAAACTCTCGAAGGGTTAACGCACTGCGCAGCTCTTCCGGTAGTTGTTTGATCGCATCGTTGATCATAACCTGCAGACGATCTCTATTTAGATTGGCGTCTGGCGTACTGATGTCCTTTAAACCATCGTAGTCACTGAATATTTCTTCGTCATCCAATTCAACATCGGAACTGGGCGGACGTCGGGAACGAGCAACAAGATGATTCTTCGCAGTGTTTACAGCGATCCTATACAGCCAAGTATAAAAGGCGCTTTCGCCACGAAAGCTATCAATCGCCCGATATGCTTTAATAAAGCTATCTTGGGAGACATCCAACACTTCGTGTTTATCCTGTATATAGCGTCCAATCAGAGCAGCAACTTTATGCTGGTATTTTGCAACCAACAAATCGAATGCTCTTTTATCACCTTGCTGTACTCTTTTAACCAACGCCTTATCATTTGACGTCTCTTCCTGCATAGGCACCTCGTACCTCAACCTCTTCTTCTGCGCCCATACTAAGCTTACAACAATGGACAAGTGGTGTTTTATTAAGTTCCCACAATTTATAGATTTAGCGCACAAGATGAATCTCGCTTGGCGCTCATCTGCTATCAACCCGTCATCTATTTGGTAGCGATATGGCGGCGTAATACCACATTACAAGATAAATACGCAGAGTAATGTGTAAATAGCACTCGTAACTATTCACTCTACAAGGCAATAAATAGTAACATTAATCCCCTTAATTGGAGTCAGAATAAAAATATGAGTCAACACCACCACTTTGATATCGTCATTATTGGCGCAGGCGCAGCCGGCTTAACGTTAGCTTTGGAACTTGCTGATACACATTCCGTCGCGATATTGACGAAAGGTGACATAAAAGAAGGCTCTACCCTTTATGCTCAAGGCGGCGTTGCGGCCGTTCTATCGGACAAAGATACGGTAGAATCGCATATTAATGACACCATTAGCGCGGGCGCAGAACTAGGCGACCAAGAAGCGGTAAGATTTACGGTTGAACACTCAAAAGAAAGCATCGATTGGCTGATAGACCAAGGCGTTCCGTTTACACGTTACGGTGAAAGCGAGACTTATCACTTAACGAAAGAAGGCGGGCACAGCCACCGACGAATCATTCACAGCGCCGATGCGACAGGGCTCGCCATCTCCAAAACGCTAATTCGAAATGCAAAAAAACACCCAAACATTACGTTTTTCGCGGATCGTGTTGCGATCGATCTCATTACCACACAAAAACTTGATGCAGCCATTACAGACGCTGACAACAAAGTCGTGGGCTTATACGCACTCAATTTAGAAAACGACACCATCGAAGTTTTTCACGGTAAACGTGTCGCACTCGCCTGTGGAGGAAGCAGTAAAGTGTACCTCTACACCAGCAACCCAGATACCGCATCAGGCGATGGTATTGCAATGGCGTGGCGTGCAGGATGCCGAGTTGGAAACATGGAATTTAATCAATTCCACCCAACGTGTTTATACGACGCCAAAGCCAAAACCTTCTTAATTTCAGAGGCCGTACGCGGCGAAGGCGGTCGTCTATTGCTGTCCGACGGCTCCCGTTTTATGTTCGAATTTGATGAACGAGGTGAACTTGCCCCTCGTGACATCGTCGCAAGAGCCATCGATCACGAGATGAAACGTCTTGGTGAAAAGCATGTATATCTGGATATTTCGCACAAAGATCCAGAGTTTATTAAAGCGCACTTCCCCACCATTTATAAACGTTGTCTCGACTGTGGCTACGACATTACAAAAGAACCTATTCCCGTCGTACCCGCTGCACACTATACCTGTGGCGGAGTCGTCGTAGATAAACACGGTGCAACCGATATAAGCAATCTCTACGCTATTGGTGAGACGGCCTACACAGGACTTCACGGTGCTAATCGACTTGCAAGCAACTCGCTGCTCGAATGCATCGTGTATGCACGCTCTGCTGCGAAGCACATTAGTGAAGATGTCAGAGCGACGGCGTCGTTCACCATTCCAGACTGGGATGACAGTCAAGTCACAAACTCAGACGAGGATGTTGTTATCACACACAACTGGGCCGAGCTAAGACGCTTCATGTGGGATTATGTTGGTATCGTAAGAACCGACAAGCGGCTGTTACGTGCAAAACACAGAGTGGATATGCTTCAGTCTGAAATCGATGAATTTTACAGTAACTACAAAGTATCAAGTGACTTACTCGAGCTTAGAAACCTGGCGGTCGTCGCAGATTTGATCATTCAATCCGCCATGTTACGCAAAGAAAGTCGAGGATTGCACCACACCTTAGATTACCCAAACAAACTCGATGACAGCAAGCCAACTCTCATCAATCCGAACTAAAGCGCGTGTTTACTTTCTGTACGGCAGAAAAGGAACACAAAGACCTGTATTCCGAATAGGTCATTTGATCTCTAAAAAAGACGTATTTTTTTTGAGGTTTAAGTGACCGTATATAGGACGCTGTTTTATAAGCTAAACGCGCTTTCAGCGTTGAATTCGAAGTATGTAGGCGTAACGGCAGCCGTTCGACAGAACAAATTAACCCAAGCCATACCACCTGATCGACAACGAGCTTTAACTCACCAGCTTTTGGGTCTAACGCATCCTTTTTATATAACAATGCATCATTGCCAAACACCACGCTCGAGCGCCTTCGACTTTTTAGAATAAAAAATGGCGTCGCAAATGCCGTTGCCAAGCTTGCAACAAGAATAGATATCCAAATAGGAACAAGAAGGGAGTCGAGCGTCACGATCAGGCAAATCAGTATAAGCAGCCAGATCGCAACGTCAAAGCGGGAAAACTTAAGCTTGATAGTTTTCAGGTTGAACTCGCGTCACAATAATATCCACGATACGAGCTAAGTCTGGATCTTCCGGCACTTCTTTTTGCATAAACCAAGGGAAGATTTCCTGATCTTCGCATTGGATCAGTTTATAAAAGCGTTTTTGATCTTCTTCGTCCAGAGTAAGAAAGACCTCGTCCAAGAAGGGTTCAAGCAATAAATCCAACTCAAGCATGCCTCGGCGGCAATGCCATTTAAGTCGTTTGAAGCCAATGGACTCTTTAGTTTCACTCATAGCAAATACTCTCTCTATCGATAGCGCATATTATAGCTGGCGAACCTCGACGCGAAAACCGCCTGCTATGATATTGATCAATTTAATCGTCTTAATCTTTTTCTACTGCCTGTTGTTGAAAAACAACCTCATTTACCCCATCTAGTTAGAACCATGTCCATTGCGCTTCGGAGACACCATGCAACTTGCCGACCTGTTAAACACTGTTTTACCCACTCACGCTGCTCGCTCACTGACAGAACTGGGCTTTATCCACGTTGAGGGCAAAGACGCACAGAAGTTTCTTCAAGGGCAAGTCACCGCAGATGTCTCCAAGGTAACAAGCGGAGCCAGCAGCTTTGGCGCGACCTGTACGCCCAAAGGTCGAGTGATCTCGAACTTTCTTATTTGTCAGGTCGCAGACGAGCAGTACCTTTTAACCTTGCACTCCTCATTGGTCGAAAAGACGCTGGCCCACTTTAAGAAGTACGCCGTGTTCTTTAAAGCCACTCTGACTGATGCTTCAGATACCTACGCGGCCTTTTCTGAATACGCTCGCTCTCTTGATAACGACGAGACGCCTCAGGATGAATACGCCCTGCTCCACCCGACACAAAAAATAGGAGATGTTCTTTCAATCCAATTGAACAACACCTATTTCAGTGAAACGCTTTCAATTGTTCCAGCTGAACATTTACAAGACAAAGCGACGACCAACGAAGAAGCACACCGAGTTATCTCCTTGCTTACATTGCGCCCGTTTATCGAACTAAAAGACAGCGAAGAGATCTTACCGCAATGGTTCAACATGCAACGCAACGGTTCCATTAGTTTCACCAAAGGTTGCTACACAGGCCAAGAAATCGTCGCCCGCATGAAATACCGAGGAAAGTCCAAAAAGCACATGGCACTTCTCAGTTCAGAATCTGAATTAACGACGGGAATGGACGTAGCCAATCAAGAAGGGAAAGTCATCGGCACACTGCATGACGTAGCCTCCTTTGACAGCAGCTATGTAGCACAAGCCATTCTCAATGTGGACCAGGAAGAGCTAGAGTTGGTAATGCTTGATGGTAAGGCAGCCGAGCTTCTAGCGCTGCCTTACGGGTTGGATTGATGATTAACCTAACAGAGAAACAGTTAGGTTAATTTCAGAACAAAGGCTATTCAGACAGGATTTCAACGCCATATAATTTACCGCCGTATGTCGCATGGCACTCAGTGTTGATCTCAATCATCACCTTTCTATTTTGCGCTTGTGCTGTTGCTGCGGCGGAATATAAAGCGTTAACAAAACTTTCGCCACTGGACCAATAACTCGCCATCTTTTGGTTATTCATAACGGTGCACGGTGTGTTAGGCGTTTCTTTAAAATGAAGTGTGACTTTATGACTGCCATTGTAATAGCGAGCTGCTTTTTCAAGCGTAAAGGGCCCGTACCACTTGTAGTTACCCACATTGGGGGTTGTCGCACTCGCATTAAAAGAAATCAGTAAAGCAACAAGGACTGTAAAAAATTTTATCATCTTCAATTCCATATTTTTCCTACTTAAAAATTAGAGCCGTTTTAGTCATTTGATCGGCTCGTTCCCTAGTTTGGCGCATTATTACATCTAACATTCTCTTACACAATATATCGAGTCTATTTACATTTGACGGTTTTTTGTCAGTATTGTGTTGAAAAAACACACGTTATTTGCGTTAATTGCCGCCATATTTTAACGATCTACAGGGATGAAGATGTTGCGCAGTATCGCTTCCAGTCTGTTTGTTTTTTTACTCTCACTCTCCTCAATCAGCACTTACGCTTCAGAATCTTGGGAAACAGGCGCGTATCGACTGCTTGAAGCAGACTACAATGGTGACGGGCTGGCAGATCTCATATTTGATCCCACCACTACGGTTCGTGTCACAACGACGCAAACAATAACGGTCAATCATCGTACTGGACGCGAGCCTATGGTCATGGTGAATGACAGTCAAGGCGGCTACTCGTTATTGCGCAATGCTGATCAATCCATAATTGACCGTTTATCATACAAATACGCTGATTATAAGTTGATTTACGGTGAACTTACGGAAGATGGGCTCAACGACATCGTGCTCCAACCGAAGTCCGATAATGGAAAGCTTTGGCTCGTTCAATCCGAGTTTAAAAACCAATATACAATTGACGGATACAATAGCTTCGAACTAAACAGTCATTCAATTTCTTATCTCTCCACCTCCGTTGAAATAACAGATGGCAAGCTGGTTATTGGCTCCAACTTACAAGGTTTATCGCCCGTTCCAATCCAAAAAATAGAAAAGCGTGTTGTCCTAGGAGACAACCAAATATGGGTTGAAGCGATACGCACCACTTCATCAAGCAATAATAACTACCGTATTTTATGGATCGATTATAATAACGATGGCAAGTCAGACATTCTGTTTGACCCCACCACGTTTGCTATCTCTCAAGCAGGTACTGTCAGCACCATCGTCCCCATCTCGACGGGGTACGAACGTGTGGTTTTGCTCAACGATGGTGATGGTGGCTTTACACTCGTTCGCAATGCCAACGAGGTTCCGCTGAAAGCGTCGACCACCAGTATCGCAGATTATAAATTGATCGAAGGCGACTTATCTGGCGACGCAAAGAATGACTTTGTCCTTCAGCCTGGCTCTGATTACGGACGACTCATTGTTGTGCAATCCGAATGGTCAACTGCGGCAGCTGCAACGGTTTACACGGCTGGGCAGCTTGATTTTAATCGCTTCGGTGCCGATACAATCGATCTTCATATCGCAAATGGCCAACTGTTCAGTTATTCAGAGCAGTTTAGCCAATCTACTGTCACAACCACTATAACGGATAATACGGTTCATTTAGGCCGTTATAAAACCTACTCCTCTACAGCACAAAGAATACCGGGAACAATAGACGGTAAAGCCGAGGTCGATGTGTCTGGCGCAGCTAGATATCGTATCCCTTTGGAGGTGGCCGCTGGTATTAATGGACTTAAGCCCAGTCTTTCCCTGTCGTACAACAGTAACCGTGGACGAGGCATTCTCGGTAAAGGCTGGGCCATTTCAGGCATTTCGTCCATCACTCGATGCCAGTCCAATTTGGCAGATGACGACAAAATCAGAGCGGTTAACCTAGATGATCAAGATCGATTCTGTCTTGATGGACAAAAGCTAAAAGTCGTCTCCGGCACCTATGGCAGCGTCAACTCTGAGTACCGCACACTTATTAATAACTTTGAAAAAGTTGTCTTTAAGGGGGAACATTGGGTTGTCTATGAAAAGAATGGAAACCAAAGGGTTTACGGTGCGACCGCCCATGCACGCGTTTCTGCAGAAGAAACGATTGTAAAATGGGCAATCAGCCAAAAGCGAGACGCCGCAAACAATACCATCGACTTTGATTATCTCCCAGATACAAAAGAGTCTACTTTCGTCCCCATAACGATCCGCTATGCCAACAAATCCATTCAATTTAAATACGAGCAAGTCGCCGCGACAAGCGTTGGGTATATGGCAGGCTCAGGCGTTCGTTGGACCAATAAAAACCGACTACAAAGTATTAAGATGCTTGGGGCAGATAACGCTTCCAACGCTCAAAAGGTATTTCGCACCTACCACTTTAGATATGAGAAAGGCTCCTTTGACAACGAAGATCTCTTAGCAAGCATTGAGTTATGTGGTCGAGACAAAGAGTGCTTTGTACCCACGCAGTTCAATTATGAATCGGGAGAGAAAGAAGCTCTGGCTGCATATCACAATGGTCAGGGTGCAAGTTTCGCTAACATAAAAAGTAAAACGCTGACCAGCAAAGGGTATCGCTACTTTCCCAATGTCGACTTAAATGGCGATGGCTACAAAGATATCCTATTAATTTCTCGATATGTCAACTCTCAAACGGCCACGACCTACTCTTGGTACGGTAAAAAAGCAGGCGGCTTTACATATAAAGGCACTCAGGGGGTTACAGGAAGCTATTCTGGTAGAACCTCAACTTATGAAGTATTTGACGCCAATGGCGATGGCAAAGACGACATTGTTGTCATTAGACAAGTTGGAAAAGCAAAAACCTACTCATGGCTTTCTAATGGCTCGGGTAAATTCAGCCTTGTCAGCTCACATAACGAAATAGGCAGTACCAGCGGGCGCTACTATCGTACTTTTGACGCAAATGGAGACGGCTTAAAAGATATTATAGAGTTTTACGCCAAAGGCAGCGGTCGTGCCGCAACGATCTGGAAAAGCAATAGAAACGGTACGTTTTCCTACTTTAAAAACACGACATACGTCGGGAGAAAAAACAGCCGTGATGACCGACCAATGGACGTTAATGGAGACGGCATCCTTGATATTGTGTATTTAGACAAGGCCGATGACAACGTCGAAGCCGTTACGTATAAAAACACCAATGGAAAATTCTCCCATAGTGGTACAACCCGAATCGGCAAAAAAGACAGCAAATACCTTCAAGCGGATCTAAACGGAGACGGCTTAACGGATTTCCTCGTGATATCCAAAAGCGGAAGCTCAGCAAAAGCAAAAAGCTGGCTGAATGACGGAAAAGGCAAGTTTATTGCCGTATTCGACATTAGCTCAGTGGGAGGCTGGAGCGACCGCCAATACTTTACGACAGATATCAATCGCGACGGCTCACAAGATCTGGTTGAAATCTATAAATGCGATAAGAATCGTTGCTTAACCACTTGGATAAATAACGGTGTTGGCTATTTTAACTGGCACAAAGGTGGAAAAAGTCTATCCAACTACGCCCGATACTACGGCGTTGATTCCAATGGAAATGGCTCATTAGACGTTGTCGGCATCAAAGAGCTATCCTCAAAAGTACGGGAAGGAACTGGTGAAGACAGAGAATGGGTCAATCACTACTACCCTCAATTTAAAACATGGCAAACACAATCTGATATCAACTTAAACAAATTGGCGTCTATTACAGACGGCCTTAGAAACGAAACTCACTTCGATTACACATCGATGGTGCATAACACCGTCTATAAGAAAAGCGGTAATAAGACTACGTTTCCTGTTCTCCCTGCGATTGCACCACGCTACCTCGTCTCTGAAATGAAGCAATCCGACGGAATTGGTGGCGAAAATACCTTCTCTTACCGTTATGAAGGTCTCATTTCTCACTTACAAGGCATTGGCAGCTTAGGGTTTAAAAAACGCCAGATTAGTGACCATACGAATAAACGCGCAACGGTTATCGAATACAGCCAAGATTGGCAAAACCGCACCTACGGTGCACCGTTACTTGAACGCACCTGTATTGAAGGTTCTGAAACGCTCTTTAGTTATACTGGCTTCGATTATTGTGGCGAGGGCAAAGGCCAGAAGATCAAGGAAGTAACGACCACTTGGGGAACCAACAAATCCTCTTCTGGCGTATATGCCTACCACCCAGCATCAAAAGTTACATCACTTTGGGATCAGAATGGAAATGAGATAAGCGCTCAAAAAACAGATGAAGAGAGCTATGACTTTACCCATGGCCTTGCTACAAAAGAAACGCTAACGACGGGTAAAGGCTTTAATGGCACAAATATCACCGACTCAGTACAAACGGAACAACGAGACTGGAGTTACCATATAACCAGCAGTTGGTTGATAAAGCCCGCTACTCTCAAAACAACGGTAGATATCACAGGCAATACGGATGCACGCACCGTTAACACGACAAATTGGAGCTACAACAGCACAGGCTTACTCGAACGAGTCATTAACGAACCAAACACTTCTGAAGAATTTATTACTGAATACCGTAACTTTGACCGTGGTCTTCCAAAAACCATCGAAGAACGCTGGAAAGCAAATGGCACAGCCAATGCCGGGCTCGACTTTACCTCTCGTACTGAAAAACGCACTTACGACGTCAACGGCTACCTAGCGACTCAAACCAATGCACTAGGTCACAAAGAGTCTTTCGAATACGACGGCAGCTTAGGCAAGCTAAATAAATATGAAAACGCGAACGGCCAAGAAACACATTATAAATACAATGGCGTCGGTTTTTTAAGCCAATTAATTGAACCCGCAACAACGACAGATTTCATTTATCAGTTTTGCGCTAGCGGTTGCTACGACAACATGTCGTACTCCGCCACCAAGACAACCCAAGGTCAGCCTACAAGTCAGACCTTCTATGACGCATTTGGGCGCGAACGCCTAACACGAACAAAGCTTTTATCTGGTAAATGGCGCTATACCAAACAAAGCTATAACGCCCATGGTCTTACTGAATCGAAATCCGTTCCATACCTAGAAGGAAACGAACCAGCCCTTCATGAATATGAATACGACCTTCTCGGTAAAGTAACACTTCACAACAAGCCAAAAAGTACTGCAAGTACAGAATACCAATACGAAGGTGCGCGAGTGACTCGTACCGAGCATTTCAACGGCAAATCGCTCACTACCATTGAAGAGCACAACGCACTCGGCCAAAAAACAGCGGTCAATGACGCATTAGGCAGTACCATACGCTATCAATACAACGGCCTTGGTCTACTCACTAAAACAACCAACGTCGACGGCAGCGAGATCAAGATTGATTACAACCGTTCTGGCCATCGAACCAAACTGGATGACCCAGATAAAGGCGTTATTAACTACACCGTCAATGCATTAGGGCTGGTTGCAAAAGAATCGCTTTCGGGTGCGACAAACCAATTCACCTTTGACAAACTAGGCCGGATGATCACCCGTACCACCAGCGAAGGCGTCGCGTCGTGGCAGTACGACCAAGGTAACAACGCAAAAGGTCTTGTATCGTCGGTTAACCAAGGCAGTTATTCCGAAACCTACGATTACGATGCATTAAGCCGATTGCATTCCAAATCCGTCACCTATGGCGATGGTCAAACCGCCCGTCAATCTTGGCAATATGGTTTGTATAACCGCCTAGATACCGTTACCTATCCTGGTAACTACGGCATCACCTACCAATACAACGACTACGGCTATTTAAAACAGATCCACAGAGCCGGAGATACGAGTGATGTCCATTGGCAAGCCCTGTCGATGGACGCATGGGGGAATGTCGATCAATACCTATTGGACGGCAGCCTCAAGACCGTTAAACAGTTTGATAAAGCCTCTGGACTTGTAAACAACATTCAAACCAGTTGGTTTGGCTTTGCTTCAACAAAAGTACAGGACGCACAGTACCAATACGACGATATCGGCAACTTGACCACTCGCACCCAATCTACTTGGTCGGACAGTAGCCACGGATATCAACAAACACAAAATGAAACCTACACCTACGACAAGCTGCACCGTCTAAGCGCTTGGACCGATCAGGCCGGCAGCCACACCATGCAATATGCCGCCAACGGCAATATTCTGAACAAACCGGGTATCGGCAGCTATCGTTATGGTCAACAAGAAAGTGGCTGTAGCGCCCTCCCCGGCCCTCATGCAGTCTCTTGGACTCAAAGCAAAGGAAACCTATGCTACGACGGTCGTGGCAACATGATCAGCGGTGGCGGTAAGACTCTGACTTACACCAGTTTTGACAAACCAAAAGTCATGATTCAAGGTGGCAGCCGCATCGAAGTGGCCTACGGTCCTGATCTAAGCCGCTACAAACGTACAGACAAAAAAGACGGTAAAGTCGCGACAACCACATGGTACATGGGCCATGAATTTGAGCGCGAACTGTCCGCGAATGGCAAGCTAACAGAGCGTCTTTACCTCGGTGATTTTGGCTTTGTGGAGCGGATTAAAAAAGCCGGTCAATCCGATGTATATGAACAAACTCGCTACTTGTTAAAAGACCACATCGGCTCAATCATCGGCATCGCCGAAGGCAACGGCTATGTCTTGCTTAGTCAATTCACCTACGACCCTTGGGGCAAGCGCTCTCAGGTCTACCACGACTTTGAGAACAAAGATCTACTCGACTTTACCCAAATAGGACGACTCGGTTTTACAGGCCATGAAATGCTCGACCCCGTCGGTTTGATCCATATGAATGGTCGAGTGTACGACCCTGAGCTTGCGCGGTTTGTCACGCCCGATCCTGTTGTCTCAGATCCGTATGATACTCAAGCGTTTAACCGCTATAGTTATGTGCATAACAGACCGACGAGTTTTACTGATCCGACAGGGTATTTTATACCCGCGCTCATCGGTATTGTAAGAGTAGCGGTTATTGCGGCTCCGTATGCGGTGAAACTGTATAAAGTATCTAAAAAAGCCTTGTCGACACTTCGAAAACAAGCACAGAAGCCTAAAAAGCCCGACTCTAAAACTGGCGGCAAAAACAACGAAGCTAGTAAGCCTGAGGATGGTCCTAAGCAGCCAAGTAAGAGCGAGTCAGCTTCTAAGAATGAGACCCCTGAGAAAAACCAAAAATCTTTGGAAGACAAATCTAAAGGGAATGGAGATAATGGGGTTGAGGGGAAGGATGGGGGTGAAGGTAGAGGTGGGGTTGGAAAGAAAGTAACGACTCAATTTGAAAAGAAAATTGAAAATCAGATGGGTAAACGAGGCTGGGATAAGGACAGTGTTAACAGTACAATTGATAACCCAAACAAAACTGTTTCGACAAGAGATACGCGATGGAATAGTGATGGCACTCGCCGCGATGACCCAGCTACAGCGTATATCCGCGAGGATGATCATTACGTTGTGCGTAATAATAATGACGGTACGATTGTTCAAATTTCAAATAGAAACAAAGCTGACTGGAAATCTCCATTTGAGTGAAACCAATATGACTGAAGCTGACTTGATATCATTATTCAATGATAAAGGTGTTTTTTGCGGTTCTGAGTTCATTGTGAATAGGGCGTACTGCGGTGATTTTCTGCAAGCAAGCAAATCTGCCGGATTTGCTGTGATAGGAATCGAAGGCTTCTATCTTCTTAAAGATGGAAGCTTAAAACCTAACCTAGATGAGATTGCAGACTTTTCTGATATTGAAGATGTTAATAATTTCGGCGAATACATTGAAGCTTGTTTTAAAGCTGCTAATCGTTTTGTAGTAAATATGAACTCCAATGGAGAAAGCGACGGTTATTGTTTTACATTAACTGATTTGGAAAGTTGAATCCTATAAGACATATATTTCTCTTATGAGACACCTAATCCTATAGGACATATATGGACGCTCCGGCTAAATCCTATAGGACACCCACTCATATTGACGGCATCAAAATAAGACTGTATAAATAACCAGTCTTAAACGTATTAAGGAAAAGGAATTTCCGTATGCCCCGCCCAAGAAGCCAACAAGTCAGTTTGTCTGATACTCCCTACTATCACTGCATTTCGAGATGTGTCCGTCGTGCTTTTCTTTGCGGAAAAGATGCTGTAACAGGCAAAGACTTCGAGCACCGTCGTGGTTGGATCGAAAATCGTCTTTTGTTTCTTGCTCAAGTGTTTGCGATTGATGTGTGTGCTTATGCTGTGATGAGCAATCATATTCACGTGGTTTTGCACGTGGACGAGAAAGAGGCCAAAGGCTGGACGACTCGTGAAGTCATTGAGCGATGGCACAAGTTACACAAAGGCACATTGTTTACTCAAAAATATATACGTGGTGAAGAGTTATCCAAGGCGGTACTGGAGATAATTGAGCTAACGGCTGAAACCTACCGAAAAAGGCTTATGGACATTAGTTGGTTTATGCGAGATCTAAGCGAGCCAATAGCAAGACAAGCTAATGTTGAAGACAGTTGCACTGGCAGATTCTGGGAAGGCCGTTTTAAATCGCAAGCGCTACTAGATGAATCAGCTCTCCTCGCTTGCATGGCTTACGTAGATTTAAACCCTTTAAGGGCTAAAATAGCAGACACACCGGAAAGCTCATACTTTACTAGCGTAAAAAAACGAGTTGAGTCAGCTAAGAAAGCGGAACAACCAAAGGAGCTCATACCCTTTATCGGTAACGAAAAAGAGAATCAACCTTCTGGAATTGCGTTCAAACTCAAAGACTACCTCGATCTTGTCGATCTAACGGGACGAATAATAAGAGAAGACAAGCGTGGTTCAATTGACCTTTCACTATCACCGATTTTACAAAGAGTAGGTATTTCACATGAGAATTGGCTGGAAATTTCCACCCAGTTTGAATCAAACTCAAGCAGCGCCGTCGGAGCGGAATCGAGTCTGACGCAATATTCGCGTTTAAACCCTAAAACCAGACCAAACCGAAGGTGCGCGAGACTGCTAGCCTAAATCGAAGCTATTCATTTCCTTCTTATGATAGATCAAACGCTAGAACGCTAGAACGCTAGAACGCTAGAACGCTAGAACGCTAGATAGTTTAATGAAGTCTTCGTTTGTGTAAAAACAAAAATTTGCTATCTTGTAAAAATAGAAGCTCTCGAACTACCTAAATGTAGTTAAAACCCAGTAAACCGCATTTTAACAAACGCTACTTTAACCAGTCTCTTGCTGTTTCATTAATGGCTACGACCGCTGGATTAGAGATACGCTGTTCGGTAGAGATGGCAAAAAACTGCTCGCGAATATCACTCGTGTTTCCAATAATCTCTACCTGATATTGCTTAGCGACTTCATGAGCAATGGCGGTAGGCACAATAAAAACGCCTGCACCGGCTTGCCCCAAACGCTTTCATCAAGGCGCCATCGTCAAATTCACCCGTAATTTTTGGATGGAGATGGTGTTTTTCAAACCATTGTAGTAATTGCGTTTGCACTAAAGATAAATCGCAGGGAATCAAGAATGGCTAGTTCTTTAAACCGTTAGGAAAATCCGATTTTAGTGTTTTCGCAAGCGGTGGAGCCGCCATAAAAGACACGCCACTTTCCCCTAATAAGTGATTAAAGCCTTTTACGCCTAAATGAACTGGAATTGGGCCATCGGCAATAATAAGGTCCAGCTTGTGTAGGGCTAACTCCCCTAATAAGCTTGAGAGACTATTCTCTTTGCAGATAAACCTGACAGGGTCTTCCAGCGACATAGCGGGCGCGAGTAGACGATAAGCAATAGACTTAGGCACCGCATCAGCAATGCCAACTCGTAAAACCTGAGTAGAGCCTGTAATTTAAATTGTGTATCTGCTTATAATTAAGCCAGTCATGGCTAAGGATAAGCAGATACACAATTTAAATTACAGACTCCTCCTTAGAGGTGAATCTGATATCAGGTTCACCTCTTTTTATCCTAAGAAAGCTCAACCTTGATCTATGTCGTCACTTATATGAAAAGCAATCAATGTTCGCTACCTACAATAAAACTATAAACTAGACGCTTTAGACTAATCTCCTATACACTTCTTCTAGAATTTTAGATCCGCATTTTTTACTATGTTCTCATAAAATTTGCTAGCTAACTAAGAGGAAAACTATGCTTGTATCACGCTCCAAGTTTGACGCGCTATCTGAACAATTTTTCGCTATAAAAGAAGAAAATAAAAAACTCTCGCAACAAATTAGCGAAATGAAATCGATGGAAGCAGAATCATCAGTTTCAAATACTGCGGTTCAATCTGAAGATGAGATCTTCGAGGGAGCGTTGTTAAATTCAACTGTGACCTGCCTTTTACAAGTAAACGGAATTCGTCAAAGCGTGCTCCAGTCTTTTCAGCAAATCGATGCTCAAAACAAATCGATCTCCGAGTTAAACACTCTTTTTGATGTTTCCTCAAATGCGTTGAAAAACATTGTTTCCGGGATGAATGACCTTACTAGCAACATGGAGTCCATGACGGGGAACATTTCTGGCTTATCGGTCATGGCAGGCAATATAAATACTTTTGTCACAACGATTTCTAAAATATCTGATCAAACTAACCTATTGGCTCTAAATGCCGCTATTGAAGCCGCTAGAGCAGGTGAAGCTGGGCGAGGCTTTAGTGTCGTTGCAGACGAAGTGCGTTCATTGGCCACAAACACCAATTCATCAGCAAGTGAAGTCGCTGAGTTAGTGACATCTATCATTGGTAGAACAGATGAAACAGTAGAGTCGGTCACTGAAATTCAAGAGAGTAATACCCTTCTATCGGAAGGCGTTGAGAAGCTAAATTCGGACTACAGTAATATTATTTCGTCTAGTAACTCGATGAAAGAAACAATCGAAGTTGCCTCAACCAAGACGTTTATACAAACCGTTAAACTTGACCATATCGTATGGAAAGGTGAAGTATACGCCGCGGCGTTAGGCATCTTAGATAAAAATGTGGACGACTTTGCCGATCACACTATGTGCCGATTGGGGCTTTGGTATCATGATGAAGGCCTTGAAAAATACGGAAAATCAAGCTCATTTAGACAATTAGACGAGCCACACAAAGAGGTTCATCGAAATGGTAAAGAAGCACTCGCTCTGGTTATGAGTGGACAAAAATCTGAAGCGATAAAATATTTTAAACAAATGGAAGATGCCAGTGTTCAAGTAATGTCTCTTTTAGACAGTTTGTCTATTGACTAGAGAGGCTCTACTCAGTCCCGCTAAGCTTCCTCTGAAACCTCTTTAAAAGGTCTACAAGGACGTAAGCCTTTACATAGTCCAAGATTGACATATCAATTTAGAAAAAAATAAGTGGTTAGAAAGGATGATTAGGCACATATTGCTAATAAAGTTTAAAAAAACATCATCAGACGCAGAGATTAACAAGCTTAAAGGCTTGTTCGAATCCATGCCTAGGAAAGTGGAAGGTGTCGAGTCAGTCGAATGGGGTATCAATGATAGCCCAGAAGGTAAGAACAAAAACTACACGCATTCCGTTTTAATGACGTTTTCTGACGAAGCTGGACGCCAGAACTACCTACCGCATACTGAGCATGAGGCGTTGAAACAAGTATTCGCTCCGTTGCTAGAAGATATCATTGTGTTTGACTATTCACTCTAAGAGCGTGCAAAAAATCGACCAAAAAATACTTGCAGGCCAACCCTTCGAGACCATAAGCCGACAAGTATTTTTACTTTTTTGAGACGTTAATGTATTTCCAAGAGCATCATTTTTAAAGCTTTATGGAATCACTTTTTCATTTCGGAAGTTATCAAAAATCTCATAAAACATGGACTCCGTTTCCACATACTCGTGAAAGCCAAACCGACGAGCCTTTGACCCATCTGCAATTAAATCATAATCCCACGAAAAAACAGCATCACCAAATTTCCAAGAAGATATCAGCATCGTACATTTCTTTGAAGGTTGCGACGATTTCTCGGGTAGTCATTCCTTTGGCATACAAGCTTAAGATCTTGTCGACCATCGATTGGAATCGAGTTTGATGCTTACGAACGATCTTGGGTTCAAAGGACGCGTCACGGTCACGGGGGATTTCTAACTGGATCTCACCATCGTCAGTAATTAGGCGTTTAGATGAGTAGCCATTTCGACTGTTACTATCGTTGGTCGGTGAGTGTTTTTCGTAGCCAAGGTGATCATCAAGTTCAGCATTTAAAGCTGTCTCAACCGTCACCTTGGTTAACATTTTCTTGAAGTCATCAAGATCCGAAGACGTCTTAATTGACTTAGCGTCTTCGCGAGCGAAGGCTTCTAAAGCTTTCTTATCCATATTGCTTATCCTTAGCCATGACTGGCTTAATTATAAGCAGATACACAATTTAAATTACAGGCTCTTCGATTTTAATGAGAGAGTAATAATTTATGAAAAGACTACACTTAACATTTTTACCTTTTTTCATTCGTTTTTTTATCTTACCCCGCTACATATCTCTTTGGGCTATATAAATATGAAGAAAACGATATCATACTAAAAATTCATTTTTATATTTCGTTTTTAGAATTTTTATTTACCCATTTTTAATGATCCTACCAACTTAATAGAACTAATTTAATTTTTTAAGTTAGTTTCTTTTTATTGAATCTGATACTACCTATGCTACTTGGATAAACTTATTTTTATTTAAAGTATTAAATAAATAATACAACTTCCCTACACGGACAGAGCAAAAATATGAATATTATTTAATCAACACCATCACTTTAAAGAGATATGTGCCACAAAAATACAGTCAGACAATACAGAACACCCATAACATTATTAACACGAATTTGATGACTCGCTAATCTCATTTAAGGAAGATGCAAACAGGTCCACTGGCTTCAGCGTGTGGATAACTTTTCTTAATTTGCGACAAGCTTCGCCGTCCAAAAAATCAACAGGTCAGTCTATCTAACACCCTCAACGACCCTAATTGTCTAAACTAAAAAGTTAAGATGTGCTCCCCATGTCTTTCTACACGGAGAAGACGCTGTAATCGGCAAAAGCTTCGTGCATCGTTGAATTTCTTACTCAGGTGTGTGCTTATGCCGTATATTGATTCAACTATGACGGTGTTGATGTTATGGTGAGAGATCAAAGTCGATAATCGGCCGTTTATTTCTGTTGAAAACAATCCAGTAAAAACCGCCATAAAATGAAACGTCAAATAGAAGCATGAGAAGCAAAAAATCAACCCGCTAATTTGTCGGGTATATACCCATAAGGCATATTAGACTAAGCTTGCCAGCCAACTATTCTTCAACTTTGCAAGACAGAAACCGTTAATGACCAAAAATACTCAACATTCATCTATGGACAATTCTATCTCGACTAAAAAAAGTCCTATAAAACGACGTTCGGCACAAGATTCAAAGGCAATGGATAAGCGCAATGCTATTTTAGATGCTGCGTTAGTTGAGTTCGCGGAGTTGGGTTTTGAAGGAACCAGCGCTCGACGCATAGGGAAACGGGCAAATGTCGATTTCACTCTGATTACGTATTATTTCAAGACCAAAGAAAACCTGTGGTTAGAAGTCATTTCTCGAGGCTATGAGAAATTAAAACAGCAATATCAGCAAATTGAGAGCCTTAGTTTAAACAATCTGACAGCCGCCCAAAGCCTTAAAATTAAGCTTGAATCAGGCTTTCGATTTGTGTGTGATAACCCAGAAATATTTCGCATTATGCAAGTCGCCTTCCAAGGCAATAATGATCGCGTAGATTGGCAGAATATCGGCTCTTTAGCCGAGCTTTATCAATCCCAAATTGATGATTTGATACAAGCCCAAGCAGATGGCGATGTGGTCTCTGGGGATCCTAGGCTACTCTTTAATATGATGGTCATAGCGATTAGAACCTTACTTTTTTCGGAAGGAGCGCTGCAACATACTTTAGGCCGCGACCCACGAGATCCAGAATTAATTAAGGAATTTTTGCAATTATTCGACCGAGTGTTTTTTAAAAATACCGAAAAAAACTAGTTTAACCGCTCTTTGCTACAAAATTTTCCTCACATTACTTTTCGATAAAACCGTTTCAACACCTTGCTGCGCTTGAGTCGCAGCCAGTTTGCTCATTACTAATGTCAAAATAAGATGACGATTACTTAGCTCGCCTTAGAGAATTGAGGTTGACATTCTCACTCCTTAAATTCTACACTCGTAGAATAATATATTACGAACGTTAAATTAATTTTTGCATCAGTTTCAGGATTTACCCATTTAAGCTTTACCAATAAAGAGAATCCCATCATGAGCAAGTTAACCGAGCATTTCCCATTAAGTCATTATGATGAACTCCCCATTCATCAATCCAACGGCCCTATCCGTACTTATTCTTCCAGTGATCCACGAGCCTTTGATCGCTATTGGTTTACGACTCTGCATGAAGAGGGTGACTTTATGATCATAAGTGGCTTTGGCACCTATCCGAATATCGGTACCGTTGAGGCCTTTGCTATGATTATTATCGATGGCAAGCAAACCACTCTACGGGCTCATCGCCCTATGAGTCAGGATCGAGCCGACCTTAATGCAGGGCCTATTCGTTATAAACTCGTTGGCGCTTTTCGTGAATGGCGCTTGACCCTTGATGATAATGATCAAGGCTTCACTTTTGATTTACGTTGGCGGGACACCAAGCGGGCGATTTATCAAAAACTGGGAGAGTTTAAAGTGCCTGGAGTGGTGGACTTTAAGGTGTTACATGATTGGGGGGGTTACGAAACCTTTGGGCGTATTGAAGGGACCTTTACCTATCAAGGTAAGACCTATCAAGTCGACCCAGCTAAAACGCGTGGTGTACGGGATCACCATTGGGGTACACGTGATGACGTAGCTGGTTTTGTGTTACATAAGAACAACCTGCCATTTACCTCCTATAAGGGGAATCCTGTTGGTTTTTCTCATTTTGGCCAATGGGTAGAGTTTAAAGACTGGTCTTTATTTGGTCATCGAGTCATGTTCAATATTGGAGATCAAGAAAATACAGGCTCTTCAAGTGCAGAAATAATAGATGCAAAGCTGCGCTTTGATCCAGATAATAAGCATTTAATCGGGGGCGTCGTAACGAATAAATTAGCCAATGGTGAGATTAAGGTCATTCATTATGAAGCCATCGGTTATCAATGTGCTTATTTACGTGCCGGGTGTTATACCGGGTGTAACGGTTTGGGAACCCCTGATGGAGACATTCATCACGGCACACCAGTGGGCGAGTTGATCTCTGGAGAGACTTACAACCTGATGGACCCTACCATCATTACTCAAATTGAAGGTTTTGAAAATCTTTTAGTCCGTGCGACGTGTGACGGCGAAACCAGCGTCGGACTATTGGAATCAAAGAACCCAGCAATTCACGCCATGGCGTCGAAAGGCATTTTATACTCGCTACAGACTGAGGACTAGGCCATGACAACCATAACCTTTGAACATAAAGTAGCGCGTTATTTCTCAGAAAAGCTTGCCTGGAAAGAGGCGCGGGTGTTGAGCGCTAAACCTTTGGCTGGTGGTATTTCTCGTGAGACTTGGATGGTTGAACTAGAGTATCGAGAAGAGAAGAGCAAAGCATTGTCAGTGCGTCGTATTGTACTAAGGATGGATCCAGAATCTTCGGTATTAGAAAGCAATCGCACGGTTGAATACACGGTACTTCGTGCATTGGAAAGTCTAACTGGGTTCCCTGTTGCCAACACCATTTGTAATGAAGATGACCCTTCGTATATTGGCAGCTCTTTTATGGCCAGTGACGCCGTGTCCGGCGTATCGGAAATCAGTGACATTATGAACTCTCCTTATAAAGAAGCAGGGGTGGAGATTGCTCTGAATCATTTTCGAACTTTGGGAAAAATTACGACATTGAATTATCGCTCTCATAATCTCCATCAATTATTGGCTGAGCCGACACCACACCGTGTTGCACTTGACACTTTAACGCCTTGGATTGAATCACTTAATAACAAAAACCTAGGCCCATCGCCGATTACAGCAGGAGCAATTCGCCGTTTAAAACGCCAACTACCTCCCCCTCCAGAGCGAATCGTAGTCTGCCATGGAGACTTTCGTCATGGTAACTGCATGTATCAGTCAGATGGGCAAATTACCGCCGTCATTGATTGGGAAATGGTACATTTGGGTGATCCGCTCGAAGACCTTGCTTGGGCCTTGTCACCAGATTGGCAGCCCTCCGCAGGGGAAGGTAAGGTCGCAGGGCACATTACAGAAGAAGAAGCAATTGCGGCGTGGGAATCGACAAGTGGCATAAAAGTAGATCCTAAAGCATTGGATTGGTGGAGGCTTTTTTCTTGGGTGAAATCGACCTCTCTTTTTTCCGCTGGAGGTTATCATTTTATCCATGATAAAGAGACAAGCGTCATTCCTGCTATCAGTGCATGGATGGCAATTCACCATAGCGAAAAAGCCATGTTGACATTAATGGGAGTACTAAAATGAGACCCAGTATTGAAGTGGTATTAGCCAGTATCAAGACAAATACGTCAGACAAGCTCGCTAAAATGCCAAAAGGCAGTCCAGAGTCTCTCGCAACTTTTGGGCTACATACCGTTCTTACCATTGCTGCGCGCGATTTCGATAATGCTGCGGATCGCAGCCTTCGTGAAATTAAAGCCTTATCAAAATTGTTAGAACGAGGTATAGCTCTGACTCCTGAACCACTGAAAGCAACGTTGCAGCAGTCGATAATCAAGGCTCAAGAACATCCAGATGACATTCGAGTGTCTTCTCTAGAACGAAAACTCGATATTTTGCGCAGTGCATTGATCGAGTTGCAAACGCATCTTGAAATATCAACATCTCAGCATGGCGACCAGCTACTCGGCGACACTTGGCACTTTTTAGCTTTGGCGAATAAGCAAAGAGAGTTTTTCATTAAACCTTGGTAATTGTTGGTACTTATAACGCTGTGGTATCCAAATACCAGTCTGTTCGTTTTCTCCTAATTTTCTCTAAGATATATAGGGGTGCTCCGGTGGTATCAGGGCGAAAAAATTCCTGCCCTATTTTGGCGAATATATCATGCAAATTATGCGCATTTTATCCGCGTTACCCTACTCTCAGCTTTTATTTGAATAATTTGCCCATAACATATTTTTAACGTTCACTTTTTAGGTCTCTTACCATGAGCTCATCACTAGACATTCAATTTGTATCCGACATCATGTGCCCTTGGTGCGTTGTGGGGTTAGGCAATTTAAACAAGGCCCTCGATCAATTAGACGACAATACCTCCGTTAATTTGTCGTTTCAGCCGTTCGAATTGAATCCGACTATGCCACCTGAAGGGCAAAACATTCGCGAACATATCGTAGAAAAATACGGTATTTCCGAGCACGAATCCGATAAGAACCGCGCCATGATTCAAGCCCGCGGGAAAGAAGTCGATTTTGATTTTAATTTTGCCCCAGACAGCCGAATGCGAAATTCATTTGATGCGCATCGCTTATTGCATTGGGCGGGGATTCAAGGCAAGCAAGCCGAATTAAAAGCCACCTTGTTTAAAGGCCATTTTACGGACAACCAAGACGTAAGTGACTTAACAGTGCTTGCCAATCTAGCTGCCAGTGTGGGTCTGGATTTAGTCGAAGCGAAGGACGTATTAGAAAATCAGCGTTATGCAGATGACGTTCGAGAACAGGAACAATTTTGGCAACAAAATGGCATTAGCTCTGTCCCAACGGTGATTATCAACCATAAGTATGCGATCTCAGGTGGACAACCTATCGATGTCTTCAAAAGTGCATTAGAAGAGATCCTTGCAAAAGAAGAGAGTTAACCTATCGCTTGAAGAAGAAGGCCAATTCATAGCCTCTTCTTCAAGCATCAAGTCAATTAAATGTAAGTGGAGGCTAAACCGCCATCAATTGGAATGTTAGCCCCGCAGATCCAACGCGCTTGATCGGAACACAAAAACGTAATCACATCCGCCACTTCGTCTGAATACGCCGGGCGCAGCATGCGATCGGCATCTGCCTGCACACGCTCTTCACCTAACATACTAACAAAGTCGCCTAAAATAGGCGTCATCACAGGCCCAGGTGCCACGCAATTCATCCTAACGCCATAGTCCCTTAACCAAGAAAACGCTTGTTGCGAAGTCCATACAATTAAGGCTTCTTTAAAGTACTGGTAACAAGTTTCTTGCTCGACAGGGTGTTTTGCCAACCAGTCTGATCCGGTTTGAAAGCTATTCGTTTGAGCTAGAGCTTTGTGTTCTTCTATGCGTTTTGGCCACTCTGCTCCTAGAATAGAAGCAACGTTAACAATACTGGCACCTTGGTTAAAACGAGGTAAAAGAGATTGAGTAAGATGGCGCAAGCCCAAATAATTTACTCGTCCAACTAAATCTGCCTCTGCGGTACCTGGAACGCCTGCAATATTACATAAAGCATCAATTTTGGTGGGTAGTTGCTGTAAAGCAGTTTCAATGGCTTGTGGGTCACCGAGATCCAGTTGAACAAAGCCATCAAGAGACAAGCTTGCAGGATTACGATCCATTCCAATGACCCTTGCTCCTTGCATGCGAGCAAACTTAGCCACATCAGCACCAATACCTGAGGAAACGCCCGTAATGACAATGGTTTTATTGGCTAACATCATATTTTTCTCCTTATTTTTATTCTACGAAAGATCACTAATTCAGCAGTACAAAGTACTGTCTTCACTCTGTGGGCAGTGCATGTACTGTGCCCAACGAAATCATTGAAATAAAAAAAGGAAAAGAAACTATATAAGTCATTGATATTTATTAAAATTGTTAAGGTATCCTAACTAAATCGACTTTTACTCGTATTGGAAACATCACCGCAGAATTGATGAAATGATCAAAATACAGCAAGCTATTACGATGTATTTTGATCATTTTTAACAATTCAACAGCTAGGTTTAACGTCTAGATTTAAATAAGTTGAGAGTCAGTCATCCCATCGGCAATGTACAAAGTAACCGACCATGGTCGAATGACCTTAAGATGAGGCTTGCCAAGAAGTGACAATGGCGAAAAAACCATATTCAAGTTTGTGGGCAATCATTTTGACTTTATTTACCTAAGCATTTTGAATAGAGCACTCATTTACCAACCAACTTAAAGGATCTCTTCATTCATGGATGAAAACACGGAAATATGGAGCCGCTATTACCAAAAAGCCCTATCTCGACCACATCGAGAACGCACTGAACTTGCCGTTCAGCTCAATGAATCAAACCTTAACATTGCGACGGACTGTGGCTGTGGGACGGGGAGCGACATTGAGTATCTACAAAGGCAAGGTTACAAGGTATATGGCTACGATATTAACCCTGAAGCGGTGGCTATTTCCAAAAGGCGCTTCGCTTCAATCCCTTCTGTGAACGTAACGCCGTCCTCATTTGAGTCATTTCATTACTCAGACACTGGTGTGATGATTGCTAATTCCAGTTTGTTTTTTGCTCACCCAGACCTATTCCCAGTGTCATGGAAAAAGATGCACACAGCGATTGTAAAGGGCGGCGTTTTTGCGGGTGACTTTATGGGTGAAAAAGACAGTTGGGCTAATAACTATCGAAGACCAACAACGCCGTTATCAGAGTCAGAAGTGAGAGCGTTATTTTCAAGCTTCAAAATAATTAGCTTTGATACACGTGATGAGCAGGCGAAGACGTCGTTAGGCGTAATGAAGCACTGGCACACATTTTCAGTCGTGGCTATCAAGACCTGATAAACCTACTCTATACTTTGTATCATTATTTTTTAGCGTTTTCGTGTTCAGACATAGTAGCGCCATGACTGCGGATGGTACAGGCATGACTGCTGAGCAGTATAGTATGCAGTCTCTCATGTATGATTAACGCATTAGACGGCTTTGATTACAAAACTTCAGAGAGATTATGGATTACAAGACATTTCCACCTAGCGAAGCGTTAAGCTCTTTTGTTAATTTCTTTTGGACACTCGAAGTCCCTTCTCAAGCGCAGCCAACAAAGCAGAGAATCGTTCCCGACGGCAATATTGAACTGGCCTTCATATTAGGTGACGACATTAAGCGATATACATCAGAGACCGATTACTTAATCCAACCACGGTCTATGGTACTTGGGCAGACGGTTTCGCCTTTCTATATTCAACCTACAGGATATGTGAATACCTTTTCCGCTAGCTTCTTTCCCTATGGTTTTTCTGATTTCATCTCACAACCTATTAAAAATCTAAGAGATAAAGAAACCTCCATTTACGAATTATTTGATAAGGACGAAGCGGAAAAGCTAGAACGAAGCATTGTGAATGCACAGAGTACACAAGAGCGCATCGAGATTCTGGAAGCATTTCTTTTTTCACAGCTTAGTAACCAGCGCACGATTGAAAATATTGTAAAATCAACCGTAGACACTCTCTTTTCCCACAATGGCAACGTGGCCATTCACGAAATAACAGATTCAAATCCAAGCAAGAAACGCCAATTAGAAAGGCAGTTTTTGAACATAGTTGGCGTGAGTCCAAAGCAATTAAGTAAACTTATTCGTTTACAAACCGCTTTAAAGTTAATCATCGACAAAGAAGAAAGCCTTACCGATATATCGTACCAAAGCAATTACTATGATCAGTCGCATTTTATAAAAGACTTTAAAGAATTTACTGGCGTGACACCACGCGACTTTCTCGATGAAGAAAGTATGGCGCTTTCTTTGCGCTTCTACCGCTAAACGAACATGTCGTTTTTTTACAATTTACTCTGATGCCCTTGGCCTATCTTAAATACGAAGTCAGCCTAAGAAGCGTGCTCAGTGCACTCACTCTCTAAGTTCAGATATTAGCAACAATAAGGAAAAATTTATGTCTAGTTTCGCACCGATTTTTGAGATCCCAGCCACTGATTTAGATCGCGCGGTCAACTTCTATAGCCGTATTTTTGATCTAACCATTGAAACAATGGAGATGCCAGAAATGAAAATGGGATTATTTCCATATGAGAATCAACCGACGGTCGGCGTCATTATTCAGGGTGAAGGCTGTGTACCATCTAGCTCTGGCGTCACCGTGTATTTAAATGCGGGGGAAGACCTACAAATCGTTTTGTCTAAAGTTGAGTCAAATGGTGGAAAGGTGCTACTACCCAAAACCCCCCATGCGGATGAAAGCGGCTTTTTTGCATTATTTCTAGATACAGAAGGGAATCGATTAGGTCTGCACTCTCCTAACTAACTCACGAATTTATATCGGTTGTACCTGAATTTAAATATAGGCAGCGTTATACGGTCGGTATAACATTCTCAGTTCAAAGCGCACCTGAAACACAAAAAAATCTAACGCTAAACCCATTCAAGATTATGGTCTATCAACATCTTGATAATCTAAGGTTCAATAGGGTTATTAATTCTATAACCCTATTGAACTAAACGCATTATCCAAAGGAGGTATTACTTAGCCATCCAATGGATTTCAACAGGTGCATGTTGATCGGTAATCAAATCCTTAGCACATGTCTTAAACTCAGTTTTTGTAACATAGTCATTCCACACAACAACAGGGCTGCCGTCTGTGGTTGTTGAACCAGCTTCTAAAGCCTTGTTGGCGGTAACAGACACTGCTGGAACATTATCAAATGGGGAAGAAAACTCGGAAACGACACACTTAGTCCCAGACCAAGTCGAAAGACCTGCATCAGCACTGATAATTGCCTTTCCACTTAGGAACCCTGCAGGGGTTGAATTATCCGGTAACTCTCCATCAGTTCCCGAATAAAGCATAGCAACTTCTTGGTTATTCAACGCTTTGGAGAAAAGATTCAAATCATCCAAATAAAAGCCTTCTTTATCAGGATAAGCCTCACTAAGACTATCCTGATCGCCCATATACCACGGACCACCCGTTAGATTTAAAAAGTCGAAGTTTACTTTGTTCTTTAACTGGCCATCAAGATATACTGACACAACTTCTTCTATCTCATCCTCCTCATTGTATACCAATGAGTGGGTCAAGGCGATTTGGTGCCAACCAACCATATCTGTTTTTTCATCGAAGATAATCGTTTCATTCTCCTCCATATCGATAGTCTTCATTATTAATCGGTCCATGTCGATGTAAACTCGAAGCATGGACTCGTTATTTCCAGTACCAACTCGCAAAAGAGTCTCTTTTAGCTTTTCACCTGCCTTATACCAAAACGCCACAGTACCTTCTAAGTCGTGATAATACGCACCAAATGGGAATTCGCCGTATATTGTAAGGTAACCTTCAGATCGCATTTTTATCGCACTATCACCGTTACCATGTCTGTCTTTTACCCACTCTATACCATTCCCACTTTCATTTAAGTACTGATATTTTCTTAAATCACCTTGCGAAGGGTCCAGCCAATTTTCTTGTCCAATTTTGTACTCAGCAAGCACGTATCGCTCTAACTCAGTGGGTATGTCTGCAAATACAGCAGAAGATAATCCAGCTAAAACAGCAGTTGTCACAAGGCCTTTTTTTAATACATTCATAACTCTTCCTTTTGATTCCTAATCATTAAACTTAGAAACCTGAGCTGTGCCTGATCTCTATCAGACAATTGAGGATGAGGCTCAAGCTTCAAATCAACATTACATGAAAAATATTTACAATTCGTTGATCTAATTAGACTATTTATAAATTAGTTGTCAGTTCACTTATTAGTTCAATGAGAAAAATACGCTTTTCTACTGGTATAGCCAATGGTATATCAATTCACATTCCACTCTTTTTTGAGTCTATTAAAGATTAAAATTCATTAAGTTTGCTTATTTTAAATCTGCTGAGCAATGTCGCGAAACGGGGAGCAACTGATAAGCTCTTCTGCTTTACATCTAGCCCTTTACACTCCTGTTCTGTCGATCTACAGCAGACTATGGATTTTTAAGATGTTGGAAGAAAGAAATAGCAACAAGAGAAAATGAGAAGGCCTATTAAGTATTTTAAGCAGTAGAGAAGCTATCAAGATAAATAAAGATGAAACCTTTCTCGTAAAAATTCCGTTAGCTTTTTTATCGCAGGCGTAATGGATGTACGGTGAGGACAGACAAGCTGTAGAGGCAGTAGTGGACTGTGATCCGTTGGAAAGATCTGAACGAGACTTCCAGCTTTTATATCACTTAGAATATCAAGTCGAGATTTATAAAGCACCCCTTTACCCGCGATTCCCCAGCGTTTCACCACATCAGCATCATCACTCGCAAATGTTCCTTTCACTTTGATGGTTTTGTTACCGTCAGGCAATACAAATGGCCAGTGGTCATAGGCGACGCCAGCAATTTGGTAGAGCAAACAGTTATGCTGCCTTAGTGCTTCAATACTTGCAGGCGTGCCATATTGCTCAAGATACACAGGAGAAGCGCAAACAATGCGACGATTATCGGGAACCAGTGGCAAGGCAATCAAAGAGGAATCCCCCAAAACGCCATAACGAATCCCCACATCTGATGTGTCTTTGTATAAGTCAGAAATGTGATCGCCGAGTCGTAAATCGATGGACAAGTCAGGGTAAGTGTCTTGAAAATCCTGCAACCAAGGTAAGAGTACGTTACGTCCAAGGTCTGAGGGAGCGGATATACGCAACGTGCCAGAAATATCGTCTCGCTTGCTGTTTAACTCTCTTTCTCCCGCTTCAAGTGCGTCTATCGCGGCTCGCGCATGCGCTAAATAACGCTCGCCGTCCTCAGACAGCCGTATGGTTCTCGTCGAGCGAATGAACAAACGAGCCCCTACCGCTTTTTCCAAACGTTGAATGGCACTGCTCGCAAGAGCTGGTGTGCTTCCAAGACGTTTTGCGGCTGCGGAAAAGCTGCCTTCCTCAACAGAGTAAATAAACACTTTTAGATCGTCGGTTCGAATCATTATCTTGATTATCGCGAAAGTATTTCGTTTTTTTGAATATTTTTAATGATTCAAAGATAAATCACAATCTCCTCAATGTCATCGATAAACTGAATACGGAGAACCATTATGAAAGCAATTGGCCTATACAAAGCATTGCCTATCACCGATCAAGAAGCGCTGGTTGAGTTAGACCTAGCGATTCCAACGGCCACTGACCATGACTTACTGGTTGAGGTGAAAGCCATCTCGGTAAACCCTGTGGATACGAAAGTCCGAAAAAATGCCACGTTCGAGGATGATCAACCCCGCGTATTGGGCTGGGATGCGGTCGGTATTGTAAAAGCGACAGGGGAAAGTGTCTCTCAATTTCAGGTCGGCGACCGCGTGTGGTATGCAGGCAATATTACTAAACCGGGAAGCAATGCAGAGTTCCAATTGATAGACGAACGCATTGTTTCTAAAGCGCCTGAATCACTGAGCGACGCCGAAGCGGCCGCGATACCTCTTACTGCCATTACAGCATGGGAACTGCTGTTTGAACGCCTACAGATACATCATGCGGACCCGATAGAGTCGCCAGCGTTACTTGTGATAGGCGCAGCTGGTGGAGTCGGATCGATTCTACTGCAGCTGACAAAACAATTAACTGGCGTGCCTGTTATTGCAACCGCATCGCGCCCAGAATCACAAGCTTGGGTGAAAGAAATGGGCGCAGACTTTGTCATTAACCATCATGAAGAGTTTGACGTTCAATTAAAAAGTCTAGGTATCGACGATGTAACTCACGTCATCTGCCTAACACACACAGACCAATACATTGAAAAAGTGGCTTCTGTGATTCGCCCCGAAGGGAAGTTTGCCTTAATCGATGACGCTCAGAACCTGAATATCTTTCCGCTAAAAAGTAAATCCGTTTCGATTCATTGGGAAATGATGTTTACCCGCTCTGTGCATCAGACGAAAACAATGGCAAGACAAGGAAAGCTACTACAGCGTGTGAGCGAGCTAGTCGATCAGGGCAAAGTCTCTTCTACCCTGACACGAACGCTATCTGGCCTAACGGTCGAAAATCTCCGTGAGACGCATCAACAAATCGAATCAGGCACAACCAAAGGCAAACTTGTCATTAATTTTACGTAAGTTACTGACTAGATTGCTTAGTAGATAGCTGAATAGCTAACTAAATAGTTGGCTAATATCGAGTGTCGTAACTGGCCCGCTATTCAGCTCTACATCTGGCCCTTTACGCTTCGATTCTGTCGATCTACATTAGTCTATTGATTTTTATTGGGTCGGAGCGGAAGATGCCAACGAAAGAAAACAAGAAAAACCATTTAGGTCAATCGGTAGGATTTGAAGTCAGTGGTTGGCAAGCTGCATTGGTGCCAGAGGCGATCACGCTTTCTGGCGTGTATTGTGATTTGGTTCCTCTAGATCCGATTAAACACGCAGATGCGCTTTTTCAGGCTTTTAGCGAAGACGCCGAAGGTCGTAATTGGACCTACCTCCCGTATGGGCCGTTTAAGGACGCAGCCAGTTTTAGTCGCTGGCTTGAGTCCGTTAGCAACCTGTCGGATCCTCTTTTTTATACTGTGATGCAAAAAACGCAACACAATCAAACGGTTGCCGGTGGATTAGTTAGTTTTTTGCGTATCACACCTGAACACGGTGTCATTGAGGTTGGCCATATTCATTATGCCAATCGCTTGCAAAAAACGCCCGCTGCAACAGAAGCGATGTATCTGATGATGAACTACGTATTTGAAGAACTAGGCTATCGCCGTTATGAGTGGAAATGCAACGCGCTGAATGCCCCTTCTAAACAATCTGCTGAACGACTTGGCTTTACTTACGAAGGCACCTTTAGGCAGGCGCTCATTAGTAAAGGGCTAAACAGAGATTCGGCGTGGTTTTCGATCTTAGATTCAGAATGGCCAAAGCAAAAAAATGCTTTTGAAGCTTGGCTAGACCAATCTAATTTTTCTGGCAATGGGACACAAAAGCAAAACCTCGCCTTCTTTAAACGCAATTTTGTTGAAGAAAGTCACGAATAAATGTCGAACCTTCCCTAGGGAAATGGTATTTATTAGACCTTCAATTTATTAAAACTGCTAAGCGGAATACGAGCATGGATACGTCACTCTACCAAAGTCACCTCAACACTCTTCTGTCTCGTTACGAGGCGGCGCTGGATCACTTTAAACTGGACGCCATTGTTCTTTCTGCAGGTAGAAAGTCTTACTATTTTAACGATGATTTAAGCCCTGCTTTTCATCCTTTTTCTGGTATTCAACAGTGGCTTCCGTTCCCTGTCGGTGAAGACACCTTTGTCGTTATTCGTGCATCTTCAAAGCCAGAGCTGGTTTGGCCAATCAAGAACGATTTCTGGCATGCCCCCAACTCTATTCCAAAGGGCGATTGGCAAAAGAACTGGACGATTACTGAGGTCAAAGACACGGAAGCTTGGAAAAGCACTATAAAAGGCAACTTTGCCGCTCTTGGTCCTGAGCATATTACGAATGCAAGCTCTTTCGATAATAGTGAAGTCAATAATAGCAAAATCAATAAAGTCAGCGCTTTTATTGATTTTGATAAGGCTATCAAGACGCCTTATGAAGTGGAATGCATTCGTGCAGCCAACCACGCGGCCGTTGCTGGGCATTTAGAAGCCGAACGTGCATTTCGAGAAGGTGCAAGTGAACTAGAAATTCATTTAGCCTACCTCAAGGCGAGCACCCAGTCTGCGTTTGAGGAGCCTTACCCAAGTATCATTGGTTTAAACGAGCACTCAGCCATTCTCCATTACGAGCATAAAAACACGGTGGCACCGAGTTCTTCCCGTTCTTTTTTGATTGATGCGGGCGCATCTAAAAACGGTTATGCCAGCGACATAACCAGAACGTATGCAGCGCAAGAAAACGACTTTAGCGCACTGATTGCTTCATTAGAAAAATTGCAATTATCCTTGTGTGGAAAGGTCGTCAATAATCAGTCTTATATTGAGCTACACCAGCAAACGTTAACGGGCATCGCTGCTATTTTGAAGGAACATGACATCTGCTCCCTCAGTATAGAAGAGCAAGTAGAACGCTCGATCGTTCAGACGTTCTTCCCACATGGGCTGGGTCACTTATTAGGGCTTCAAGTTCACGACCTTGGGGGCAAACAGGTCGATAGAAACGGTACTATTCTCACGCCTTCTGCGGATATGCCATTCCTAAGAATGACGCGAGGGCTGGAGACAGGCATGGTAGTAACCATCGAGCCGGGGTTGTATTTCATTCCGATGTTGATCGAAAAAACACTCGCAACTCAGGTAAACCACGGCTTAAACCTCAAAAAGATCGAATCGCTTCGACCTTATGGTGGCATTCGTATTGAAGACAATGTGCTCGTTACAAATGATGGTCAGCCTAACAACCTAACACGGGAGTCGTTCGTGCGCTTTCAATAACGTAAGAGCACGTTGAATCTTGTTATAGTCTGTTCAATAACGACATTTTGGTCAGCGTGTACAGTTTTCTATACGTTATTCAGTCAAGCTTACTCAGTTTGTATGGTAATCTCATGCGATGAGCATTAGATTTTACGAAAACATTCGTCATAATAGAGCGTTTTTATCAAACTAGAAGTAAGAGAAAGTAATGTCAGAAAACCGAATTAAATATCGACACTTGCAGTGTTTTCTAGAAATCGTTCAACAAGGCAGTGTCATTCGCGCCGCTGACGTCCTTTCGCTTACTCAACCCGCTGTTTCTAAAACATTAAAAGAGCTTGAAGAAATTCTTGATGCTCGCTTGTTAGAAAGAAACAAAAAAGGCATCGAGCTCACTAAATTTGGCCACCTTTTTTTAGAGCACGCTAGCACCAGTTTGGCGGCTCTTAGAGAAGGAACAGAGAAAGTGGCTGAAGCATTACAGCAACGTGCTCACAAACTCAGTATTGGTGTATTACCAACCGTCGCCACCAGTGTATTACCTTCTGCGGTTAAGCATTTTAGAGAGTCTGACACGACCACACGTTTGCACTTAAGCTCCGGCCCTAACGCATTGCTAATGAGTCAGCTTCGTGTGGGAGAACTGGATTTGGTGGTTGGCCGATTAGGCGTACCGGAAGCGATGGCAGGCCTGCACTTTGAGCACCTGTACTCAGAACAAATCGTCTTTGCCGTCAGACCGTCGCACCCTCTTGTCAACAAACCAGATTTTCAATTAGCGGATATCTGCGACTACCCTATTTTATACCCACCACAAGAATCCATTACAGCGCCAACGGTCGATGCTTTTTTATTGTCGCAGGACATCACTAACATTAAAGATCGCATTGACACGGTATCAGACTCATTTGGCAAAGAATTTATTCGCAACAATGACGCGATTTGGGCTATTTCAAGGGGCGTTGTCGCACGTGAAATTGAGTCGAAAGAGCTTTGCGAGCTGCCAATCGACACAAAGGAAACACTCAGCGCCGTCGGTCTTACGACTCGCTCTGGACCTGAAAATATCGCGGCGCTGGGACAGTTTATTGAGGCGGTAAAACGCGTGACCGCTTCCTACTAAACGGCCACTTGAACGGGTAGACGGGCACAGTTTGAACGGGGAGACAAGCACAGGCATTTCTATCGCTGCTTCGATACCGTGTCATACAACATCAAACAGCGAACCGGCTTATCCTTTTTTATGGATAAGCCCTTGCATGCCTAATAGGTAGCCAAATGTACCCATTCCGACAACAATGCCTTCAGCGCACGGCGAGATATAAGAGTTGTGGCGAAACGCTTCGCGAGCATGAACGTTGGAAATATGAACTTCTATAACAGGCACTTCAGCGCCTTTAATAGCATCGTGCAACGCAATCGAAGTATGCGTATATGCGCCCGGATTAAAGACAACGCCCAGCATTTCGCCTGCTTTTATTTGAACACCCGCTTCATGAATGGCATCAATCAATACTCCTTCATGATTCGACTGTCGAAAATCAATACTGTAGCCTTCTTTTTCTGCAAACGTTCGACACATTGCCTCGACATCTTGCAAGCTCTCTGATCCATACTGTTCTGGCTCACGTTGCCCTAGTAAATTTAAATTTGGGCCATTTAACACCATAATCTTCAAAACGCTTCCTCCGTTTAGGACAAAATTCGCAGCAATATACTCAAGGTAAAGAAAGAAGCCAATGTGGTCACGAGCAAGGTGCTCGCACAAAAACTGCGCTTCCCGTATTTGCTGCATATAATTGGGTAGGTACTAAACATCGGCATTGCAGCGAACAACAAGGCCGATATTTTAAGTTCCTCTGACAAATCTGGCATCATCTGAAGGACACCAAATACAATCAATGGGTATACGAGCAGCTTACTACAAACCACCAGCGAGATGTCATTAATACTGCCTTTAAGACTGATGCCCACCAAAGAGCCACCAATCACAAACAAAGCAACGGGCGCAGATGCCTTGGCTAACATTTCTAAACTTATATCCAACACAGAGGGTAAAGATAAACCAAACGCAGAAAATAAGACGCCGAGAAAGACTGCACAGATAATAGGATTAGACATGACTCGTTTTGCAATTGTCCCTAAGGTTTTCAAGCCTTGACTGTCCGTGCCGCCGCGAGTCGATTCGATAAAAGTTAAGGCAACAGGGAGCAAGATAATGTTTTCGACCATCAAGGCCATCGCAAACGCTTGAGTCGGAACATGATCGAAAAATTGAATCAGAATTGGGAAGCCCACGAAAGCACTGTTTGCCATGGTCGCTCCGATAGCCTGAACGCCTGCATCGTTGTATGAACTCTTGAGTATCACTCGACTCATCAGCACCGTGATGAAGAACGAACAAAGCCCGCCGATTGCGTAAGCGGTGATGTATTGAACATCCACCATGCTTGCCAAATCGGTGGTCGACAGTTTCGTAAAGACTAACGCAGGCAAAGCAAAATATAAGACAAGGCGACTCATACCCGCGAGTGCTTCTTTCGACACGAGATTGACTCTGACGGCCACAAACCCTAAAAAGATTAAGAAAAAGATAGGTGCAGTAATCGTTAGAACAACGTCCATAAGCCTTTTGCCTAGTTAGCTATTTTTCATCAATAATACGCTGGTAATTGCGCCTAAACGGTCTCAAATCAGTCTATACGACTTATTTGGCTCGAAGTTTAACATTAAAATTATGAAACTCTGTCGAGTTTTGATTCAAAGCCGATAAATCAGTCCTGTTCACACTCACATCAAGTTTTCAACTAAAACAATCAGTTTTCACTTAACAAGTAATTCTCATTTGTTATAGTGTTTAGCATCTAAAGCGTTTTTTTGCAGGTCAATTCACTTTTCGTGAAAAACTGTCGCTCTTTATAACTTGTTCTAAAATTAAAATAATAACTTGCTCGGTTACATCAATTTTGAAAGACAGAGCAAATGTGAGAGAACCAAACTATGTCAGCGTCTATGCCAATTCCGAATTTGCGCCATCTACGAGTGTTTCTTTCTGTAATAGAGCAAAAAAGTATTACGAAAGCCTCCGATAGCATTTTCCTCTCTCAACCGGCGATCACACAAGCAATTGCAAAACTAGAAAAACAATTAGGTGCAAACTTGTTTGAACGACACTCAGACGGAATGTACCCAACCAAATCAGGTAGCATCTGGCAAAACCGTGTTACCCGTGCCATTGAGCACCTACAACTCGCGACCCAGCATATTTTACAAGAAGCTCAAGGGCGTGATGCGGTTCATAAAAACATTCTCGCTCAGATCAGTACCACTCAATTAAAAGCATTGGTCGCCGTCTGTGAGGCTCAAAACTTCAGTATCGCCAGCCGTAACTTAGGCATTTCTCAATCGTCTGTTCATAGAGCGGCCCGCGACCTTGAGCGATTGTTAGACATCACTCTATTTGAGAAAAACAGTCTCGGCATCGGAGCTACGGCAGCGGCTAAAGAGCTGTCCAAAGCCACTAAGCTTGCCTTTAATGAGTTAAAGCAAGGTGTTTCGGAAATTCATGCTCTGCAATACCGTGACGTTAGTACGATCGATATCGGCAGTATGCCACTGGCTCGAACGACGATCCTACCGAAATCCATTCTTCGATTTAACGAAACGCACAATGACGTCAACGTACGCGTAATAGAAGGCCCTTATCAAGATTTACTCCATCACCTTCGCCAAGGTGATATCGATATGATCTTAGGCGCTTTGCGCGACCCTCTACCCGCTGACGACGTTATTCAAGAGGCATTATGGCACCCTCCTCTTTCCATCGTAGCAAGACACGGTCACCCACTGTTTGAAAAAGGCGAGGTCTCGGCGATAGATTTGGCGGACTATGCGTGGGTTGTTCCTGGAGAAGGGACACCGACACGGCAAGCCTTTGAGAACCTCTTTTCGGAAGCCGATATTGAACGCCCGAAACGTATTATTGAATCCAGTTCTCAGATTTTGATTCGGGAACTGCTGCTTGAGAGCGATCGCTTAACTTTAATTTCAGCGGCTCAAATCGAGCGAGAAATCAATATTAATTTACTCCGAGTTCTTCCGTTTGAACTTGAACACACCCGCCGCCCTATCGGTTTATGTGTGCGTAAAAACTGGCTTCCCACAACAACACAGTCCCATTTCCTTAGCATGCTTAGAGAAGTCGCCGAGGTGTTTAGATAAAGCAGAACCCGTATTGCTATCTATTATTTGAATATAGATAGCAATTTATCGATTACCTGCTTTTTAGTACCGATGTTAGATTGAATGGATAACAATAAATCCTTTAGGTTACTAGTTGGAGCAGAACAATGAGAATATGTATAGCGGGTGCTTCAGGCGCATTTGGTAAGAAGCACATGGACGCTGTTGCCGCGATTGAAGGCTCAGAAGTCGTCTCTGTGGTAGGCACACGAATCGAAAGCATTAAAGCATTCGCAGAAGAGCGTGGTGTCGCACACTACACGACAGATCTTGCAGAAAGTTTAGCCCGAGATGATGTCGATGCGGTTATCCTAGCGACTCCAACGCAAATGCACGCATCTCAAGCCATTCAATGTTTAGAAGCAGGCAAACATGTCATGGTCGAAATTCCCATGGCGGACAACATTGAAGATGCTCGTCGTCTTGTTGACACTCAAAAGAAAACGGGTCTTGTCGCTATGGCTGGACACACTCGCCGTTTCAATCCATCTCACCAATGGATTCACAATAAAATCCAAGCTGGCGAGTTAAAAATACAGCAGATGGATGTTCAGACCTACTTCTTCCGCCGTGAAAATAAAAACGCCTTGGGCCAAGCGCGCTCTTGGACGGATCACCTACTGTGGCACCATGCTTGTCATACTGTGGACTTATTCCAATACCAAACAGGTGGTGTCGCTAATAAAGTTCAAGCGCTTCAAGGCCCTATTCATGAAGAACTAAAAATCGCGATGGATATGAGCATCGGTATGAAAGTGCCTGATGGTGCTATCTGTACATTGTCGCTGTCATTTAATAACGACGGTCCATTTGGTACCTTCTTCCGTTACATTTGTGACAATGGCACTTACATTGCGCGATATGACGATTTATACGACGGCAATGAAAACAAAATTGACCTGTCAGAGGTTGCGATTTCAAATAACGGTATCGAACTACAAGACCGAGAATTTATATCGGCCATTGAAGAAGGACGCACGCCTAACGCCTGTGTGACTCAAGCCA